>JAFDDW010000540.1 GCA_019310665.1 Deltaproteobacteria bacterium | reverse complement strand
GTCAAGATAGTGGTTAATCCCTCAAAATACGGTACCAGCTGATCCGTGGGCACCGCTGCATCCTCGATCAGCGGCAATATCCTTTTTAACCCTTTCATCGGATACAGCCATGCGGATACTGGCGGCAAGGCCTTCCGATTCAAGGAGCTGTTGAACCTCTTGCGCCTGATGGACGCAGGTTTGCGCATCAGGACCATCAAACTCGATCAACAGAATGTTGTCGACGTCGCCGGGAATTTTATCTTTAAGGCCGGGATCGTTTTCTCTGACAAGCTGCAAAAGAGATTTTTCCAAAATCTCAATTCCGGATGGTCCCATCGGCAGGATTTTCTGGACGGCTTTGGCGGAGCTGACAATATCATCGAATCCGGCGACAACCAGGCTGTCATGCAAGGGTTTGGGCGCCAGCCTGAATTTTAACCGGGTGACGATGCCGAGGGTTCCTTCGGACCCGGCCAAGAGCCTGGTTAAATCCAGACGGTCATTTTGAACCAATCCCCGCAGGTTGTATCCGCTGGAGTTGTACCTGATTGGGGGATAGGAAGTTTCGATTTTTTGTGACTGGCGGGCATACAGCGTATACAGATTTTTCAGATTTTCAGGAAGACGGTCATAGGGGCGGGCGACTATATCCGAGAGTGTGATCAGGTTGCCGCTGCTGAGAACGACTTCGGCATCCAGGATATAATCGGCGACGTTGCCGTATTTAACCGATTGAGAGCCACTGGCATTGGTGCCGTACATCCCGCCGAAGGTGGCATATTCACCGCTGGACGGGGCGGGTGGAAAAAACAGGTCTTTTCCACGCAGCGCCGCTTCCAGCTCACCGAATCTATATCCCGGTTCACATTCAAAATAATTTTTATCCCCATCAATTTTTATAAGGCGGTTCATACCGAACCGCAAAGACCGCTGCCGGCCCCCCGGGAGTGAATCGGCAACCCCCGGTCGGCTGCAAACTTAACCGTGCTGATGACGTCCTGGGTGGATTTGGGATAAACCACCGCGGCAGGCTCCCGGCGGTAAATGCTCGCGTCGGTGGACAGCATGTAGACCCGGATCGGGTCCCAATAAACATCGCCGCTGATTTCCTGCTTAAGTTCGCTGAATATATCTTTTCTTTGGTCTGTCAATTTGTTATTCGTAATTCAAAATATATTATTTCAAATATTAAGAAGCTACTCCACAGGATTCGGTTGATCTTAAAGAAAGGCGGCTTTAAGTTTATTCCGCATTCCCCATTCCGCCTTCCGAATTCTTTTTTCTTTCTCTTTCTTCCGTCAAGCAGTAGATACCATCGCCTTTTCGCGCGGGCTCAAAACACATGTTGTCGGACACACAGGCCGCCTTGCTGAGATCGCCTGATTTCCAGCGGTTGACCAAATCAGGTTCACGGATCAAGGGGCGGCACAGGGAAATGTAGTCAGCGACACCCTCATTGACAATGCGTTCGGCCACCTGGAAGGAGCGGTTGCCACCCACCAGGATCAGGGGCACATTTACCTCCCTCGTAAAGGTGCGGGCTTCATTCTGAAAGTAAGCCTCTTTTTCTTCTGATTTAATTCCCAGTCGGCTCGGGCTCAGCTTGCCGCCGATCAGCACACCACCGCTCAACTCGATGGCATCGATTCCATTTTCAACCAGCATTTTGCCTGCTTGCAGGGAATCTTCCGGCTGCAGTCCGTTTTCAATAAAATCCTGGCAATTCATTTTTACCAATACGGGATAATCTTTTCCAACGACCTGGCGGATTTCCCGGAGCACCTCGATCAGTGCCCTGGTTCGATTCCGGATGTCGCCGCCATATTCGTCTTTCCGTTGATTAAAAGCCGGCGATAAAAACTGGCTGAGAAGATACCCGTGGGCGCAATGGATCTGGACGCCATCGAAACCTGCAGTTTGAGCTCTTTTGGCGGCGGCGCCATAGGCTTTGACAACCCCCTGAATCTCATCGGCGTTCATCTCTTTGCGAGGACCTTTGGCAAAGCCTTCAGCATTTGACGGCGCTATTGGCGTTTGTCCGGTCAGTTTGGCATTGGCAAAATAACCGGCGTGGGCCAGTTGTATAACGACTTTACCCCCATGGTCATGAACCGCCTTTGTCATCTCCGTTAGCCCGGAAACCAATTCGTCCTTGTAGACACCCAGCTGCCAGGGACCGGCCTGTCCCTCCGGGCTGACATAGGCGTGGCTGGTGATAATCAGGCCCACGCCGCCTTTGGCAAGTTCCGCCATCAGGTCAATTAGTTTGGGTGTACAGGCACCGTCGTCTGCGGCCATTCCTTCCCAGGTGGCTGACCGTACAAAGCGATTTGCAAGCTTCATTCCGTTAATTTCGCTGGTTTCGAACAGTTTGCTCATATTATTCTCCTCAATGTTTAGATTAAATACAAATTAGCGGTTTTTTCGTGGGAGCGGCTTTCCAGCCGCGATTAGTCCTGGCTCTTAACCTCAGATTGCGCTTGAGGGATTCCCTAAGGCTTATTGGATGAATTTTTGAAGGAAGTTTCTATTTCATATTTCTAACACGCACTTCCACTTCCGGTGTGTCCTTCATCAACTCCACAAGTTGAGTCGTATCCGTATTACCAAAATGGTAGGGGTATAAAACTTTCGGCTTGAATGCTTTGGCTGCATCCGCCACCATCTCCGGTGTCATGGTGTAAGGCAGGTTCATGGGCAAGAAGGCATAGTCGATATTTTTCAAATTTTTCATTTCTGGAATGTTTTCCGTGTCACCGGCCACATATACTCGTATATCGCCAAAGGTGATCACGTAGCCATTGCCGGTACCCTTCGGGTGATAGGGCACCCCTTCACTGCGCATATGGACCAGGTTGTAGGCCGGTATTGCTTCAATTATCAATTCGCCAACAGTTTCGACATCTCCATTTTTCATAACGATACCGCCTGAAACTTTGGCGGCACAGGTTTCTGTTAAAATCAGAATGGTTCTATCTGTCCGGACATTTTCCAGTGCACCCGGGTCAAGATGGTCACGGTGCTCGTGGGTTATCAAGATCAGGTTCGCTTTCGGAAATGTGGAATAATCGGCCAATCTGGAAAACGGATCAACCTGAATCACTGTATTTTTATAGGTTAACATCAAAGATCCATGTCCAATAAAGGTGATCTCCAGATTGCCCTTAGAGGTTGTGATGATATCTTTTTCAAAATCCATGCTTGCTGTTGCCTCCCAGGCAAAAAATGCCATTAACAGAATCATTAAAAATGGTGATTTATTCATATGGGACCCCCTTATTATTGCCAAAATTAAACCGCACACTCCTTTTTTAATTTTTATTTGATTCCAACACGCCCAATCAGTCTATAATCCCCTGGGTCACAATATATTCCCACTCATCCAGGAGACTCTGCCGGCTTTCCTTGACCCAATCTTCTCCGTTTAGTTCAACCAGCTCTCCGATACGGAGGCACAGCATTTTCAGCTCCTTATCGGAGCCTTTAATGTACTGGGTGCCTAACAGGCTGAACACTTTTTCCAGTGAGAGATCGGCCATGGGCCCTCGGCTTTTTTTTGCTTTGGTGGTATGGGTGGATGGCATTGTCTGATGGTGATTCACGGCTTGCGCTTGTTGAACACCCGGATGTGAACAAATACCATAGCCTATTTTTTCAAGTCAAGGTTTAAGAAGGATATTTCTGTGGCCATTGTGTAGCGGTATGTCCCACCGGTGCCTTCAGCCTGGATTGGCTTAAAACCGGGGAATGCGTTTCAATCAGCAAGGAGCTTGTCCTGCACCGGGAGGCGGCCGAGCAATTTTTAAGGTCACGCCGCTCGATTCGTAATTTCAAGGATAAACCGGTGGAGCGCGAAAAATTGGAAAAGTTATTGGAAATTGCCTGCTTTGCGCCCTCTGCCAAAAACAACCAGCCCTGGCACTGGACTGTGGTTGAAAACCCGGCCGACGTAAAGAGAATGGCGGGTATGGTAATTGACTGGATGCGTTCGGTAATTAAAAAATATCCGCAGCAGGCCGAGGAAAGAGGGTTGCCCCGGGTGGTGGAAGCCTGGGACGGCGGTCAGGAGCGGATCTGTCGCGGCGCGCCCCACGTCATTGTCGTTCACGGCGATAAAGATTATGTACTCGGCGCTGAAGACAGCGCCACAGCGTTGAGCTATCTGGAATTGTACGCCCCCACGCTGGACCTGGGATCCTGCTGGGGCGGTTATTTTTTTTCAGCGGTCAACGCCTATCCGCCGCTGTTTGAAGCCCTGGATTTGCCGGCCGATCACAAGGCCTTCGGTGCGGCGATGGTCGGTTATCCCAAGCTGAGATACCAGCGACTGCCGCTGCGAAAGCAAGCTCGAATAAACTGGATATGATGAGGGCTGGTTTATTATGCGCTACAAATATCTGCCGTGATCAGAATTAAACCGTTTAATCAAAACTGTAAATATGAAGGGCGTCCCCCTCTATCCCGCTTCAACGGGGAGCTTGGGGACATTAGATTATAAGTTGGCGCAAAGGTTGAATAATGATACCCAACTTGTATGCTGCGCAGATCAAAAATAGATGCGCGGGGTGCGGCTTATCTGTGTGGGTCTGAGTGGGTCTGTGGCCAATCCCTTTTTATTGACTTTTCAGGAGCTTCTGCTACAATCGATTTTACCTAAACATATGGAATATGCATTCGTCCTTTAACCCTTTAATAAGGATAGAGAATGATTAAGCGGAATTAATAAATCCCGCCTCAAAAGTTGAGAGCGGGGTTTTTTTGTCCGACTTCCAGGTAATT
>JAFDDW010000539.1 GCA_019310665.1 Deltaproteobacteria bacterium | reverse complement strand
CGTTGGCCGGACTTGATCTTCTGGGTGCCTTCGAAGACGTTCATGACCACCGGGATACCATACTCCCGGCCGACAATGGCGGCATGGGAAAGGCTGGCGCCACGATCCACGATCACACCCTTGATCATGGAAAAAATGGGCGTCCAACTGGGAGATGTGGTGGCCGCCACCAGGATGTCGCCCTCTTTTACCAGGTGGAGTTCATCTTCGGTCATGATGACCCGCGCCGGGCCTTCGGCCACACCGAAGGACCCACAGGTTCCATAAAGATCGGCCTTGAGTTCGGGGCGTACCTCCGGCATGGCGCCGACGACCACCTTGAGAGCGATGGGGTCATTGGACTGTACCAGTACGCCCATGGCCTGATCCATATCGAATCCTTCCTTTAGCATGGCAGGCGGATTGGGCGTCTTTTGCCATTCTTCCCACTCCGCCTTTCTGCGCTCGACGATGTAGCGCAGGTCAAACTGGTCGGGATTGATGCCGGCCCGCCGGATTTCATCGGGTATCAGGAAAAACATGTCCTCAAGATCATCGATGGTTCCTTTTTGGACCCAGCGCTTGCCCAGGCCAAGTGCGCTTCGCCGCATCATGGCATGGGTGTAAAGATCCAGATAATGATCGTGTTCTTCACTGAAAACGCCGCTTTTTTGGGCCAGCCGCATCAATTGTTCGAACCAGCCTCTTTGCTCCTGGGGAACCTTCGCGAGGACCTCTTTTTCGGCGGCTTCCCGTTCTGCTGCAATCTTCTGACGCTCTTCGTCGAGGTTGAAACCCCCGCCTTTTAAGAGGAATTGTTTGACATTACCGAGTGCCGGCGTGGGATCCTCCACCCAGGAAGGCAGATTTATTTCCGACATGCGCTGCATGCGCCAGCCGTCTTCATTCATAAAATCCATGAAATCTTTCAAAAACGTCTTGCCCTTTTCCGTTGACGCCAGCGCAGGCGCGATATCGGCGGGCTCGTTCTGAAGAAAACCATCCGCCAGACCATCTTCCTGGGCCCGTTTGGAAAATTCCCACAGGCGGCGATCGACCTGAAAGACCTTGTTGTCAAAGCCGGAGATCAGTTTGTGAAAAAGCGGGGAAGTGTCATCGATACCGGCCAGCTCCCGGCACATATTTTCAAAAAGGATATAGGCCGTGTAGGTTCCATACATCATATACATGTGGATTTCCCACATGCGGCGGCAGGTGTTGATGGTCTCTTCAAAATTATCCAGCAACTCAATGTTGGTGGCCTGTTCCAGATCTAACGCCTTGAGTTTCTCATAGTGTCCCAGGATTTCGTCGACAAAACCGTTCCACAAACCGTCATAGTCCTCGATAAAAGGCAGGATGGCCTTGCGAAACCGGACTTCTCTTCGCTGTTTTTCCTCCTCGCTCTTAACCAGCAGCAGGGTCAGGTAACCACCGCCGTTCATAAAACGCCAGTCCCACCCTTTTACGGTTGGCAGACTCAATTTCTCGGCCCCGTACTGCATGCCGTGCCGACAGAAATTTATCCAGAACCAACCGAACATCGGTGTCCAGGGCGGTACGGAGTGGGTGCCGTCCAAAAACCAGGCCGGTGATTGCTCGAAATCCCTCTCGGGGTCGAATTCCAAACCGGGAACTACATCATAAACTTTCATTTTATTCTCCTTTCTGTGGGTTGACACACTTATACCCAACCCGGACAAGCCGGAATTGAATATTGATCCGCCTGCGGCGGAAAGATTGAAGATTTGTGGTATCGCTTTGCTCAGTCTTTTCTATTTAAATCGATATAATTGCTTAAATATTCAATTTGGTTATGGGATAAATCATGTGCAAACATGATGTGATTTCAATAAATAGGTACTAATTGAGCGTTTTTTGCTCAATTAGGGTATTATTCCGGCTGACCGCTTTTGCCCGGCGACTTCGATGAATTTGTTGCCGGCTATGTTTTCATATCTTCAATCGCCTCCGGCAGATCCAACTCCTGCAGCCGATCGATGCCGGGGATGCCTTCTGCGGTGTAACCCAGGGCCTGGTAGTATTCGTCCAGCAAATGCGCCAGATTGCCGACCATCTGATCGGTGGCCGGGCCGGCCTGCTGCAAGGGCTCTTTACGCATGCGTTCGGGCAGCGTATCGTCTTGGCGGTCAAATCCCTCGCGGGCGTTGAAACAGCGTTCGATACAGACGATGCGTTCTCCGATTTTTAGCAAATTCGCGGCATCCCCAAAATCGTCAATGCCGGTGGCAGCAAAAAGAAACCGGGCATACATGGCGGTGTCTAACCCTGTATTGCCAAAGGTGCAGGCGATAAGGGAATCCTCAAGGGCCTGCTCTTTTTGAACCCGGGCAATTAAATCGCCTTTGCCGGTCTCTGCCAGAGGATCCGCCTGGCCTGAAAATTCCTCCCGCGGGCGGCCGTACATGTGGCTGCCGCCGATGTTTGAGGTAGCCATGCTGAGAGCATACCCTTTGACCCCGCGCGGCTCATATCCCGGAAGCTCCAGGCCTTTGATATGCATGGCAAAAGCGTCGGCACCGCTTCCCAATTGTGCGGCGGCCTTTTTGACCCCCTCTCCCAGCAGACGGCCGAAGCCCTCTCTTTTGCCGATCTGTTCAATCAAAGAAAAAATTGCTTCCTTGTTGCCCCAGGTGAGTTTTAAACCGCCCGTATCGGCCGATGAAATTATGCCCCTGGCGAACAATTCGCAGGCAAAGGCGATGCACACGCCGGTGCTGATCGTATCGATACCGTATACGTCGCACAGGGCGTTGGCATCGATCACGAACGAGCAGGGGGCCGAACGCAAAAATAGTTTCGTATTCCGGGCCGTCGATTTGAGAGCCGCCAAACGGTCCCAGCGTGACATCCCGCATACCGCCGCAGCGGGTCATACAGGCGTAACACCCGGCCCGGCCCTTTTTTAATTCAAAAAACTTGTCGCCGGATAGGTCTTCGATGGTCGGGATGCTTCCTTCCTGGTAGTTTTTTGTCGGCAGGATGCCCATCATGTTTACAATTTTCGTAATGTACGGTGTTCCCAGAGTGTTCATGGTTTGTTTGCGGGGGTGCTCCTTCAAGATGTTTACCTGGGTTTTGATCAGGCCCTTGAAGGTTGCAGGGTCGAACGGGGCCGGCTTTTTGATGGGCACATTGATCGATATGGCTTTCAGGTTCTTGGAGCCCATCACGGTTCCCATCCCCCCCCTTGAGGCCGTGCGTTCGCCGGAATGAATGACGGCATAGCGGACCAGGTTTTCTCCGGCAATTCCAATGCAGGCCGATTCGGTCCGGGCACCATGTGTTTCTTTTAGTCTTTCCTGGAGCCGGCGATAGTCCAGACCCAAAAGATCTTTTGCTTCCAGAAAATGGACACCCTGCGCATCAATGTGGACATAAGATGGTTTTGCTGCCTGGCCTTCGATAATGATCAGGTCATAGCCGGCATGTTTCATCCACACACCGAAATTTCCACCTGTAACAGAGCGAAAGATAGTGCCGGTTAGAGGGCTTTTAGACATTACGGTCCATTTGGAAAAACCCTGGAGACCGGTACCTCCCAATACCCCGATGAGCAGCAGCAGTTTGTTATCCGGAGACAGAGGGTCAATGTTTGGACTGAGTTCATCATAAAGGTATTTAGCACCCAATCCCCGTGCCGAAATAAAGCTCTTATAAAATTGAGTGGGAATTTCTTCCTCGTTAGATGTCGTATCGCTGAGGTTTATCCGAAGAAGTTTGCCGGAGTAGGTGGACATATGCTTCCTTTTATTCAAATTATTCAAAATCGAAAACCTGGTCCTCTGGGCCAGGCCAGCGGCGGCGCTCGTATGAAACTCCGCCTATCCGAAACAGTGCACAAATTGAACGTTCGATGTTCATTTTTTAGTTAACCCGTCATATAAAACTAGCCAAGGACAAAGTTTCTTTTAAGATTAAGCTGGCCGCTTTTCAGGCCAGCGGCTGGCCTGACACCTGAACGCTGCTGGTAAACGTAATCACCCATATCTCCCCTCCGAAGCGGATCAAAGCCGGGCCCTATGGACCCGAATCTTTACTTATTGATATGTCCGGAGGGTATTAAAATTTTACAGCCGTAGTTGGAGACCAGGCTGAGTAATTTGAGCGTTAAT
>JAFDDW010000538.1 GCA_019310665.1 Deltaproteobacteria bacterium | reverse complement strand
TGATTCATGAACCATAATCAATGCAGCCAATTGGAATGGAATTTCCCCGCATAATCATTGCTGCCCTGCGCGGCGGATCGGGAAAAACCTTATTGTCGATCGGAATCATTGCTGCGTTGAGTACGTCCGGTAAATCCATTGCGCCTTTTAAGAAAGGTCCGGATTATATTGATGCGGGCTGGCTGGCGCTGGCCGCCGGCCGGCCCTGCTATAATCTGGACTCCTTCCTGTTAAACGAAGAACATAACCTTCAGTCATTTCTATCTCATTCCATTGATTGTGATATTTCACTTATCGAGGGCAACCGGGGCCTTTATGATGGCATCGACCTTCAGGGCAGCACCAGTACAGCGGAGCTGGCCAAGCTGATCAAGTGTCCTGTAATCCTCTGCGTCGATTGCACCAAGATCACCCGGACGATGGCGGCCGTCGTGGCCGGTTGTATTCAGTTTGATCCGCAAGTCTCCATCAAAGGCGTGATTTTAAACCGGGTTGCCAACGCCAGGCACGAAAAAAAACTGCGCGACAGCATCGAGCATTACTGCCGTATTCCGGTACTGGGTACGATACCCAAGCTCAGCGAGCAGCACTTTCCCGAACGCCACCTGGGGCTGGTACCGACACCCGAGCACGGTTGGGCCACAGATTCGATCGCTGCCGTCACCAGGATTGCACAGCAACACCTTGATCTGAATGCCATTGTCGAAATTGCCCAACAAGCACCCGGATTGAATGCGGAAATCAGAGGACAGAAATCTGAATTGGGAATGCGGAATGCGGAATGCGGAAACCAGGAACCAGCAGCCAGCCTGCCCTCCGTAGCCCGAAGGGCGAAGGGGGGCGACCAGCAGCCAAAGCCCCGCATTGGCGTTCTCAAGGATTCCGCTTTTCAGTTTTATTATCCTGAAAACATCGATGCGCTTGCCGCCGGGGGTGCTGAAGTTATTTTTATCAGCCCGCTCAAGGACAGGGGGCTGCCCGAGCTGGATGCCCTTTACATCGGCGGCGGTTTCCCTGAAACCCATGCCCAACAGCTTTCGAACAATAAGAATTTCAGTTCGCAGCTAAAAGCTCTGGCAAAGGACGGTTTGCCCATCTACGCCGAGTGCGGCGGGTTGATGTATCTGGGAGAGAATCTGGTTTTGGAAGGCAAATCCTACCCCATGGTCGGGATTCTGCCGCTGACATTTGATTTTTACCAGCGGCCCCAGGGGCATGGATACACCATCTTCAAAGTTGAGCGCGAAAATCCCTATTACGAGGTCGGATCAGAGATCAGAGGCCATGAGTTTCATTATTCCCGGGTGTCAAATTGGACCGGAAAAAAAAATGATCTTGTTTTTCATATGAAGCGGGGGGTGGGAATCGCTAAAGATCGGGACGGAATTGTTTACAAAAACGTATTGGCCACCTACACCCATGTGCATGCCGTCGGAACACCGCAGTGGGCGGAGGCTCTTATCCGCAGGGCAACCCTCTTTCAAAAGGGATGACTTTGCCAGAGGCTCATCTACTGCGTTATGCTCGCCTTTCGTCAATCCGGCGTACCCTGCGTACAGCCCCTTTCCTCAAGACTCGCATGCCTTGTATATGAGCCTCTGGCAAAGTCATCCTTAGGTTTATTTTAACGGCTCTATGAAAAGAGGATCTGAAAAAAATACGGGTGATCTTGTGACAGTGCGGGCGCATGTTCTTCGCATGGTAGCTGGTTCGGCCGTTAGAGTTACCCCGCTTGCTCTTGAAAAAACCTTAAGTGAAACCCATGGCTTGACCAGACAGCAGGTTAAAGCCGTTATTCGGGATCTGGTTTCTGACGGCGAGCTTGTCTATACTTATGAGTTTGGATCCACGTTTCTTGAACCTTCCTTTAATAAACCCGTTCGCGTGTCAACCCATGTGATACTCAAGCCCCCGGGTCATAGCTATCAGCCGGCTCCGGAAGATGTTGTTGTTCAGATCAAGCCCGGAGCAGCCTTCGGAGACGGACGGCATTCAACCTCCCGCCTGGCAATCAGGGGTATCGAGTACGTCCTGAAAAAAATCAAATCAGATAGGCCTGAGGATCAAAGCAGGGTTTTGGATATCGGTACCGGATCGGGTATCCTGGTCATCACAGCTGTTGGGATGGGTATTCACAGGGGCATAGGTATCGATATTGATCCTGCTGCCCGGTCCGAAGCCAAAGAAAATGTATCGATTAACCGTTTTGAGGATCGAATAAAAATTTCAGAGCAATATCTTGAAACCATTGAGGGGTGCTTTGATCTGGTGACTGCCAATTTAAGGTATCCAACCTTGAAAAAAATATGCCCATGTTTGAGGAAAATCACCCATCCAAAAGGATTCATTGTTTGTTCAGGGATTCGCAGTCATGAATTGGCTGATTTAATTAAAGCTTATGCCAGGAAAAAATTTGAAGTAAAGTGGAAAGATATAGAGCAGGATTGGGTGGGAGTCGTTTTGAAAAACCTGACCTGAATAAATGCAAAAAGGGATAAGCATTATTTCAAAGCTTACCCCTTTTCTAATTTCAGCAATTTAATCGTGTGATTATTTTTTCTTGGTTTTGGGATGGCACTTGTTACAGGTTGTCGGTGCCTTTTTGGGTTTATACTTTTTGTTGAACTTCTTGTGGCAGACCTTGCAATTCGCATGCAGTGCTTCGGCGTGGTATTCCTTTATTTTTTCCTTTTTGGAAAGCTTCTTTTTGGCTTTTTTGCCCTTGGGAGCTTCAGCCGGAATCTTGTGGCATTCAATACATTTTTGCACCTCGTCCCCCTCTTTTAGCTCTGTCAGGGGCTTGTTATCTTTATCATGGTGGCATTCACCACAACCGTTTTTGTAAAACTCCGGGTACTCTTTTGAGTAATCGTCCCAATGCTTCTTGTGTTCGAACTTGACGACCCC
>JAFDDW010000537.1 GCA_019310665.1 Deltaproteobacteria bacterium | reverse complement strand
CATTTGATATAAAAATTTGGACCTATGAACTGAGCCTTGGCCAGCAGTAAACCTTGACTAGGACGTTAATAGCATCTAAAACAACTATAACCCATCTCAAATCAGAAAGGTGAGATAAACCCATTGGCTTTAGATGCTGTTATTATATCCGATACGGGATCGGACAGTCTGTCGAGCACCAATCCGTTAAGATTAAACCTTGACCAACGGACCGCTGATATCCAGGTGGTGCAAAATTATTTGACCCATGGCGGCAGCGTTCAAACCCCGATTGAAGGCGACGACCAGATGAGTTGGGCGTCGGCACCCAAGTTAAATGGTATTTACCTGTTAAATTTCCTTACCAAAAACAATTTTAAGGTGGAGTTGATCAACTCCTTTTATAACGAAAAAGATCGTTTCAAGCAGCTTCTCGGCCGCAATCCGCGGGCGGTGATCATTTCCACCACCTTTATCCCCGGCAAGCAGAATCTGGTGAAACTGGTGGCAGATATCCGTGATCTGGCGCCGGATGTGTTTGTCATCGTGGGCGGACCGCTGGTGTATATGTCTTATTTAATGCTCGAGCGAAACAAGCAACCGGATTATGACACCCAGTCCGCCAATAACGAATTTTTATTTCTTGATATAGAAAACGAGCCTGCCGTAGATCTTTGTGTCATCAGCTTGCGAGGGGAACAGATCCTAAAAGACGTATTAGAAAGATTGCAGGAGAACAAAGAAATTGACGACATTCCAAACTGCGCCCGTTTGATCGGAAATGAATACCATTTCACGAAACGGATCGACGATATCGCCCGCTCTGAAGATTTTCCCATTGACTGGCAGGCGTTGCCGGATGCACTTTTCAAATCCGGCGTTGTGTCGATGCAGGCCTCCAACGGCTGTCCCTATTATTGCGCCTTTTGCAACTTTACCAAAGATCGACGGTTGACCTGGACTAAAACGACCGAGCGCATCATGGCTGAGATGCAAGCGGTGCAAGCACGGGGAGCCCGGTATGTATGGTTCGTAGATGACAATTTTCGGCTGGGTAAAAGTGATCTGGAAGCCGTTTGTCGCCGATTCGTAGACGCGCGGATGGATCTAAAATGGATGACATTTGTGCGCGCCAGCACACTTGATAATGTTGATGTCGACCTGCTGCGGCAGGCGGGCTGTATCGAAGTACAACTGGGGCTGGAGTCAGCGGATCCTCAAATCTTAAAAAACATGAATAAAAAAGCTTCGCCAGAGCTTTACGACCGGGTACTCAGAAAACTGCTGGCATCCGGTATCAATTGCTCCTGTTATTTTATTTTCGGGTTTCCGGGGGAAACGGAGGAAAGCGCACAGCGCACGCGGGATTTTATCAAATCTTTTGATGAACATTTCTACGAGGGGGCTCTCTGCTGGTCGATGTTTCCCTTTCTGCTCACACCGCTAAGTCCGATTTATGAGCCCGGGGCTCGCAGGAAATACGGGCTTAGCGGCTATTTGCACAAATGGCAGCACGCCACCATGAATTCCGACCAAGCCCGGGAACAGGTTTTAAAAACTTTTTTAGAGATCGAGCATTCCGGTCCTATCTACCGGGGCGACAATCAGGAGATGCTCAGTCGGATGGGACCTTCTGTGCGCAAAAAATTTGAAGCCACACGTCAGAAATTGTCAAAAAAGGCATTAACCGGCCCGTTGGAAACAGAAACCATTTTAAAATCTTTCAGGCAGGTACTGCCCCGGTCGATGAATTTCGATCTCTGAATTTGATTGACTCATTTTTCGTGCCAACTATTCCTGCGCTCTGATCAGAGAAGCCATTACTTTAATAAACTGCATTGGATTAACGGCGGCGCCATTGATTTTGACACCCCAGTGAAGGTGAGGTCCACTGACTCTGCCGCTGGCGCCGGTTAGCCCGATTTGCTGACCCTTTTCAATCTGCTGACCGACATTCACCTCTATCTTGCTCAGGTGGGCATAAATTGTAAAAATCATATTTCCGTGGTCGATGATAACCACGTTACCGGAGTAAAAGAGATTTTCGGCCGTTTTAACCACCCCCGAATTGGCTGCAGAAACCGGGGTGCCAATGCGGGCTCGAAAATCCACCCCATTGTGATAGCTTTTCAGCTGCCCGTTAAACAATCGTTTATTGCCAAAGGGGCTGGTAATCTCACTTGTCATCGGAAGCTGAAAAGCACCTTCCCATAATCCGGCGAGGCTGCCGTCGGTATTGGTTTGCTTAACCTTGCGGGCCTCTTTTTTTGCGCGCTTGATATTTTTTTTGCTCGGGTTTACCCGCGCGGGATCCACCTTCAGCACATCGGTTCGGTATTTTCCGGCAACTATTTCAAAGGGTATGGTTTTGCTATGATCGCCCGTGGCATTGGTCCATTTCAGGGTAAGTTCTGCAGGTCCCGGCACGCTGCGAAAAGGAATGCCGATCAAACCGAAGCGGTAACCGTCCGGGTTGACCGGATGCGGATAAATCGAAAAATCGCGCTGTTGAAATACTATTTTCATACTGGCGATTGGCGGATTGAATTTACGGGTATCGATTTGCAGCAATAAGGGATTGCCGTTGGTGACCGTTGGGCTGGATAAAAGCGTCCCGGTGGTTTGGCCGGAAAGATTGGTGTCTGCGGCCCATGCCACAGCAAGCAGTTCACATAATAAAATCGATGCGGCAACTGCCAGACCAATGCTTTTTTTAAGAGTCAGTTTCATTTTGGAGGCTTCGGCCCAAGGGGCGAATAAAATGCTGGGATAGTGGATTAGCTTTATCTGACTGCGTTACGGGTTACGCGTATCCCGCAACGCTTATCTCATCGGTTCAATCTATTCAATCCGAAATCCCAAATCGAAAGACCCGCAACTCGCAACCCGCAACTCGCAACCCGCAACTCGCAACCCGCAACTCGTAACC
>JAFDDW010000536.1 GCA_019310665.1 Deltaproteobacteria bacterium | reverse complement strand
AAAACATGGCAATGCAGCCATTGGACCTTAGATGGAGTTTTGAAACCACTTCTAAGCGCTGGGATAACTCAATGGTAAAGTTGAGAAAATTCCAAGCTCCAAATTACAAAAAACAAATAATATCCAAATTCAAAATTTCAATGACCGAAACTAACCGCTCCAATTCGCAATTTGGAACTTGGATTTTTGGTCATTGGATATTATTTGTTATTTGTGACTTGTGATTTGTTCTTTCCGGCTTGTCCGGGTTAGGCGTTTGAACTGTATTCTTAAAACCGGATCGGAATACTTACACGACTTCTTCCTCCTCCTTGGGCTTCAAATGCTCCGGCACTACAATCATATTGATCAGCAGCGGTTTTAAGAAAGACCACCTGATTCCGATTTTATAAACCTCTTCCAGGTCTCGGATGGCATCCCAGCAATTGTGGCAGGGTGAGATAACGAGTTTGGCGCCTGTGGCCAGGATCTGGTCCCGTTTAACTTTCAAACCGACATTGCGCTGCTGCCGATAACGCCCGATTCCATTTAAGCCCCCGCCGCCGCCGCAACAGAAGTTATGCTCCCGGTTGGGCGTCATGGGTCTGAAATCCTCGGCGATATAGCTCATGATCTCCTGGCCGATATCGGCCAGACCGGCATTGCGGACATAATTGCAGGAATCCTGGTAGGTTACCGGTTCCTTGATCTTTTTGGCAGGATCGATTTTCAATTTACCGGTGCGCAGTGCTTCGGCCAACCATTCCACATAATGGAAACTTTCAATGGGCGTTTTGCCGGATTCGAGCCCGGCCCAGTATGGCCCCTCAATAACCGTTGCCCGGTAGGCATGCCCGCATTCGGTCACCACCATTGATTTGGCCTTTAACCGCTCCATGGCAGCATACACCGATTCGACCTGCATCTTGCAAGCTTCCCAGTCGCCGCCGAACATGGCCAGGCTGGTTTCCTCCCAGCCTTCACTGGGAACCGTCCAATTTTCACCGGCCACATGAAACAGTATGGCGGCCTCGGCGATATCTTCGGGATAATGCTTGGGCTCCCTGGCATTGACGGTATACATAATATCGGCGTTCTCTTTATCCACCGGGATGGTCAAACCCGGCCAGTCGTCTTCGTATTCTTCGGCCATCCATTCACAGGTATCCACCCAGTCTTCGGTGGTGATGTCCATTTGGGCCCTGTAGATCCGGTGCATGCCCGAGCCGATTTTCATTTCCCAGGGCACAAAGCCCTGGCCGAACAACAATCCGCGCAGATAACTGAACATAATCCCGGTATCGATACCGAAAGGACAGTACAAGCCGCAACGCGTGCAGCAGGTGCATTTGGCATAGGCCGTATCCATGCACATTTGTAAAAATTCGTTGCCCACATCCCCTTTGCGCTTGATGATCTGACCGAGGGTGGCTTGAATTTTATACGACGGCACCTGTTCGGGGTCTTTATTGTTGGCCAGATAGTAAAAACAGCTTTCGGCGCACAGACCGCAGTGCGAACAGATTTCAAGCCAGGTTTTCAACCGTGATTTGAAGGATTTTTGAATCGTACCCCACAATTTTTTGCGATCCACCTCCAGGTCGTTCATTTCTTCGTAATACTGCTTGCCGCTTTTATCCGCCAAAAGCGCCAGCAACTGCTCTTTGGTATCAACGTTTTTTGTATTGCAAAGTTTTCCTTCCGGCATGGTTTTTTGTCCTTTGTTGACTTATATTTACTTAAAAACTGTTTGGTGCCTCAGTAAAACTTGTTTAGATTTACTCCTAAATTGACTATTTAAGGAATTCTTCTGATTTTAAAATTTTAAATGATGGAGCGAAGCGACTTCCACCATTCGTCAATATTCAATCGTCATTAGTCATTTGAATTACCACGCAATGCCCTTGTTTTTCATGCCTCCACGCTTGATCCCGTAGTCCATGCCAAGCTGAGCCCTCGAAAGGAAGAAAAGGATAAAATGCGATAGCTTGGTAAGGGGGATGGCCACCAGAAAGATTTCACCACTTAAAACGTGGGCAATAATCCAGAACCGGTAATCGGCTGCACCGTGAAAGGCAACAAAGCCGGTCACAAAAGGCGCGACGGCAATGGCCAGCAGCAAGTAGTCATAAGCCGTTGTCATCAACCTGACTTCCGGCAGCGCGATGCGACGCAAAACCAGAAAAATCACGGACACAATCACCGCAATCGTCAGAAAATCCGCCACCCCGTCAGGCATGGACCAAAGGCTGATCCCCAGTCTTTCTCGCATCAGGACGTTGTGCCCCAGTAAAAATACCGGTGTGAGCAAAAGCCCGATATGCATTAGAAACACCCAAAAGGTCAACCAGGGATTGTTCCGCCAGCTGTGGGTGCCATAGGGAAACAGCCAGAAAACAATGGAGCGCACGGCACCCCTGACGCCATAAGAGGTATTGACCGAATATGTCACCCGGTCAAGTTTCCAGTCCAGCCCTTTGATGTACAGCACTGTGCGGACTATCAGACCGATAAAAAAGATGGCGAAAGACAGCCAGACCAGGGGGCCGGTTACAAACTCATACATAGGTTACTCCTTAAACATAGGTTGAGCGGTTCGGTTTAAGTTAAAACAAGCTGGGGCTTCGCCCCATAAGCGTAAAGTTGTTTTTAAAGATGAACGTCGAACATCGAACGTCCAACGTTGAACATCGAATAATGATGTCGCTCCGCTCCGTAATTTAATTTCATTTGTTTTTAAAAACACGATGTCCAATTTTGAATGACTATTTCTTTTTCTTTTCAGCCCTCCGGGGCGTAGGCCCTACGGGCCGGAGGCCGTTTTGATACTTGTAACAAATATTTTAATTAATTCTTCTGTTTCATCTAAAATTTCATTTAGTAGTTCGGGTTTTTTAATTAATGGTACCTTCTGGATAAGTTTTAACCAT
>JAFDDW010000535.1 GCA_019310665.1 Deltaproteobacteria bacterium | reverse complement strand
ACATTTTAATTGACCTGGATGCCGTCGGTAACAACAACTCGTTATCATTGAAAAACCTTGCGTTTCGCTCTTCACTTGCAAACGGCTCGGCCACGGGAAGGTTTGATGGTGAGGATCAAAGGCGTCTGGGCGGCCAGGCTGATGTTGACCTGGCGGAGGTGTTTAGCCAGTTTCCGGCAACCCTTAAACTGCGCGAAGGCACGAAAATCACAAAAGGCAAGATGGCGCTTTCCGCCAACATAGAAACCACCCGGGCAGGAACCGCTTTTGACGGTGACGCCCGCATCGACCGCTTGCAGGGAATCAGCGCCGGTAAGAAAATATCCTGGAATAAACCGGTGACGGTAAACACCCGGGGGGAAATGGGCCGGGAGGGATTGCAGCTGGAGAATTTATCCCTGCGCTCTTCTTTTTTAAAGGCCGACGGCCGGGGCGACATGCGCAATATGCGTGTTGACCTGTCGGCCGATTTGAAAGCAGCTCTGGCTGAATTAAGAAAATTTATCCAGATTAAACAATGGGATGGCAGCGGTAAGCTAAAGCTTAACCTTAATATTAACGCAAAAACGGAGAATTTGAATCACGCCACTTTGAAATTAAACATTGATGACTTCGTGCTGAGCCGCAACCGGCGTCCGATCCTGGTCAGGCAGACCGTCCGTGCGGATGTGTCCACCGATGTTCAGGTGGCGGATGCCAGGGTCAACAGCAGGTTGCTTCAACCGACTTTGAATATTCAGTCCTCGGTGGCATCGGGAACGGTTACGGCACAACGGGTGGAAGGCACGGCCTCGAATTCTTTTCCGAATGCAACGGATCTAAAACTGGATATAAATATCAACTTGCAGCAGCTGTCATCTTTGCTCAAAAACCTGAACATTCTCTCTCCTCGAACCCTGCTGGCAGGTCAATCTGCCGTTAAAGCCAGCGGAAATTTAAAAGACGGGCTGCTCGTTTTGAATAATACCCGGGTTGACACCCAAAAATTTCTTTACCGGCAGGATAAAAAGACCATCCGGGAACAACGCATCATCCTCACCACCCGCGGGCGTATCGATCTAAATAACCAATCCCTGCGACTGGCGCCGGTTGATATCAAGGGCCAGGCCGGCAAGGTCCACATCCCGGAGTTGGCTATTGCCGACTGGACCCATGCTCAAAGCAATATGAAAATAAACGGTCACGCCGATCTGGATTTGAATCGCTTGGCCCAGGGCTACGGTGATTTTATACAACTCCCTGAAAAAACAAATATTTCCGGAACCGGGCGGTTTGATTTTGATGTGGACTTTTCCAATCCCAAAAAACAGTATTTAAAATTGCGGGGAAATGTGGCGCCCTTCAAACTGGTATCCAAAACCCTGCCGACGGTCTCCGAAAAAAAAGTCACCTTAAATGTGGATCTGACCCGCAGCCCGGACGGTAGGAATGTGACCATCAACAAAGTTGACCTTAATTCTAATGCCCTGTCGCTGAAGGCCACCGGAACCCTGAATCAGGTCGGAAAAAATAAGGTCCTCAATGCCAAGGGGACCATGGCGCCGGATTTAAAGCTGGTATCCGATTACCTGAAAAAATCAGGACAATCCCAGGTGGCTTTTTCAGGAAAGAGAGCAACCCCCTTTACCATCAAACTGGTTTCTAAAGGAGACCGCTGGGAGGACCCGCTCAAACACCTGGATTTTTCCGGTGCGGTTCATGTAACGGCCATCGAAGCCTACGGCCTGAAATTAACCCCTAATGACGTGCCGATCCGGATTGCCGGGGCGGCGGCCGGCGCCAAACTTGAATCTCCGGCAAACGGCGGTCACCTGAACTTTCAGCCGACCGTCGACATGCGCAGGGAACCGTATATTCTATCGTTTAATGAGAATATAGATCTTCTAAAAGACGTCCAGGTCACCCAGGGTTTGATCGATGGATTGCTGGCGGCCATTCATCCGTTGTTTAAAGATGCGGTCATTCCGGACGGATTGCTGGGCCTGAATATGAAACACTTTAACTGGCCTTTATCGGAAAAGGAAAGGAACAAGGCGACCTTTGCCGGGACCTTGCAATTAAACGGGATTCGGCTCAATTCCACACCCTTTATGGCCGGACTCCTGAACATGATGGGCATCAGCGAACGGCAGTTAAGTTTGGCTGATCAGGACATAGATTTTGAGGCTAAAAATGGCCGAATTGCACTGTCCCCCGTGACACTGGATGCTGAAGGCTATCAACTGAAGATGCACGGATCCATCGGCTTTGACCAAACCCTTGATTTTATCGCCCGGCTTCCGGTCACAAAAAAGATGGTCGGCAAAGATGCCTACCGATTCCTGCAGGGAACGACCATCAAGGTTCCCATCCGCGGTACGACCTCCCAGCCTCGGATCGATGAAGCCGCGTTTCAGGAAGCCACCGGCGACCTGATGCAGCAGGCATTGCGCAAAAACCTGCAGAACGGCGTCCAGAACCTTTTAAAAAATCTTTTTAAAAATAACCAATAACTTTTATTAAAGGACTACCGCGCGCGCACCCCACCTTCACCATCCGGTCCCCCGAGAAAAGGGGTGTTGGGGATAACGCTAATTTGGTTGTCGCCGTGAAATTTAATGGTGGTTTCATTAATCGCGGTATAAAGAACCCCGACTTTATTTCCATTGGGATCCAGGATGTCGGCACCGAATTTATAATATCCGTAATCCTCCCAGATCCAGCGGGTCATTTCTTTGAACTCAGACGTATCCGGAGTCGCCTCCTTCCACATTCTGGAATTCATTTCATATTTTGTTTCAATGCCAAAAATTACATAAGGTCGGGTGTCAAAACCGTAGTAAAAATACTTATATTCCGCCGGCACCTGATTGGATTCAAAGGCCTGTTTAACCACGGCATCTCGTTTATCACTTCCGAATTTTCCGGAACAACCGGC
>JAFDDW010000534.1 GCA_019310665.1 Deltaproteobacteria bacterium | reverse complement strand
ATGGAACCCATCGAATCTGCCTGAAAATACAAGCCATATGGCAAACATAATCAGAAAGGTAAGGAAAAAGCCCACATTGAATCGTTTCGAATGCGGAGAGGGGGAAGCGTCATTGCCCGGTTTGGGTTGAGATTGATCCTCACGGCCGGGTTCGTGATTCAAACGATCCATTGCCTGAGCCTCTTCTACGTTCGAAAGCTGTTTAAACGGGTGTAAATCTATACCACAAATGGAGGGATTAAATCAACGCCAGCGATTAGCATTAATTATCGAAGGCGGGTTGGATTGTCAAGGCTGATTTTTTTGCAGGCTCTTAAATTTTTAGCAAATTTGAGCATACTCCCCTTCTATTCCTTAACTGCACTCAGTCCCCGAGTCAGCTCCAGCAAAACGCCCAGGCCCTGCCTGATTTCTTTATCGCGCAAGGCCTGCAACATCCCAAAAAGTCCCACTTCTTTGGTTTGTGATAAATCCACTTTTTCCGGAAACTTGGTCAAGAGGCGCAATAGTCCCTTTTGCTCCAGTTCATCGAAAGTATTGATAACATGTGGCACGGTGGTTTTTAGCAGGGGTTCGACCGCCCGGGCAAAGTCGATGAGGGTTTTTAGCTGTTCCAGCAAAAAAGTAAGATTATTTACATTTCTCATCAGCTTTTTAATAAAAAACGTCAGGTCCTCCAATTGGAAATCCGCCTCCACGTCCGCCAGTTCGACGATGAGGGCCTGAACGGCTTCATTCACCCTGGGCGCCAATTGCTCTTTGAGTTCTTTGACCGACCTGGCCGAATCAGCCACCGGGGCAATTTCCTGCTGCAGCTGTTCCAACCGATCCAGTATTAAGGTATCATTATTCATGGCTTTTTCCTCCTAATTACTCCGCCCTGAAAAATAGCGATATCAGGAGCAGGTAAAATATTTTTGTCCTTTAAAATCTTATTAGGCTATTTTGATGCTGATCCGGGCGGATTAATTAATCATTGTCAGATAAGGTGAATTAATCCTATGGTAAATGAAAATTAGTTTATGATTTCGGTAATATAATTGCTGCTATGTTGCTTTAAACCCAGGTACCTATAATTAATTAAAAAGAGAAAAACATAAAAATTAAATGCGCAGCATTAAGTAATTAATCCGCCGGACCTAGGGTTAAAAAACAAACTTTGGTTTTCGAAGAACTATTTATCACCCTGAATATGCTATTTTCAGGGCGGAGTAATTAAGCCGCAGCTTTACGAATTTTACCGGCAATGTTCATCTGGGGTTCCAGGGGCAAATCAAGACCCTTCATCATCAGGTTCCAGTATACCCACTGGAACATCATTTTACCCCAGTGGTTGCTCAGGCTCTCCTGGAGCAGGGAAAACGGTCCCATTCCGGGAAACGGGAATTTGCCGGGCAGAGGCTCCACATTGTAATTGAAATCCAGCAGAATGGCCTTCTCAAATCCGGAAGCCAGAAAGCAGGTGGCATGCCCGTCAAAAGTGGGCAGCGCTTTCTGTCCGTCTATCTCGCGGACCAGATTTTCCACCAAAGTATAGGACATGTAATGGACCACCGAGCCGGCCTTGGAGGTGGGCACATTGGTTGCATCGCCAATGACAAAAATTCGATCCGCATCCTCGGCTTTCATGGTGTGATTATCGGTCGGCACAAACCCTACCGGATCGCCGACGCCGGAATCGATGAGGGCCTGATCCCCCATATTGGGTGGAATGGCAACCAGCAAATCATATCCGACTTTGTCACCTTTATGGGATTCGATGGTCTTTTCATTGGTGTTGACCTGGGCGATATCAAAATGGGGGGTTACCTTAATGTTTTTTATCGCTGCGAATTCAGCCAGCGCCTTGGCGGCAACCGGCTTGGTAAAGACATTGTCCAAAGGGGTTACAAATTCGATGTCCACCTTATCGCGCACGCCGGTGGCTGTAAAAAACCAGTCCGCCATGAAAACAAACTCCAAAGGCGCAATGGGGCATTTAAAAGGAATTTCGGCGATATTGAGCACGATCTTGCCGGAATTAAAATATTTCAACTTCTTGCGCAGCGCAATCGACCCTTCTAAGGTATAAAAGTCAAATACATCCTTGCCCCAGCCGTCCATCATGCCGTCGATCTCTTCGGGCGCGATGCGGCAGCCGGTGGCAATCACCAGCCAATCGTAATCGTAGGTGTTGTTTTCCCCTACCACACGTCTCTGATCCTTATCAATGTTGACCACATTATCCACCACGAATTCAACATCTTGCGGGATGAACTCCTTTTTGGGCTTCAAGACATCATTTTTGGTATAAATTCCGAACGGTATAAACAGGTACCCGGCCTGGAAGTGGTGTTGTTCGTCCCGGTCGATAACCGTGATCTGCCACTCCGAGTCATCCAATTCTTTGCGCAGGTTGTTGGCGAGTATCGTGCCGCCGGCACCCGAGCCTAAAATAACGATCTTTCTCATGGCACTGCCCTCCTAAGTTAGAGGTTAATGAACTTAATCATTTCTCGCGAGTATTAATCAGCTTCAATATGGGTTCAGATGAAATAATGTAATAAACACTTCCGCTTTCCACAGGGCCGCTTTTGTCCATAATCTTTTGACTGCTGTCGAGTTTTACAGTCGCCAGGGTTTTCAGCGGTTCTCCTTTTTCTTTAATGTCGCGGTAGTGCTCCTCTGAAATTTTACCGTTCTCGTCAAAGGCCCAGTAGATAGTCTTGTCATGGGCCATCACCGTAGGGTCACCGAAATCAAAAAACAAGGCACCCACCAGCTCCTGAATCTTTTCTCTGGAAGCCGGCTCGTAACGCTCGTAGATGACGAGAACTCGATCGGAGGCCTGGTCGGCCACCACATAAAGATCGTTGTCGTTAAACTTATAAGTTCCCGGACTGGCTGCCTCCAGGGCATTGCGCTGCGCTGTTTTCTTTTGCTTG
>JAFDDW010000533.1 GCA_019310665.1 Deltaproteobacteria bacterium | reverse complement strand
CCTGAAGACCGGGGGCTGTTCCGGGAACTGACGGTGAAAGAAAACCTGGATCTGGGCTGTTGGGGCAGAAAGGATTCTCAGTTGCAGGATGACTTTGATTTTATCTACGCGCTTTTCCCGATTCTTAAAGAACGTGCCGACCAGGAGTCGGAAACCCTTTCCGGCGGTGAACAGCAGATGCTGGCCATGGCCCGGGCCATGCTGCGCCGGCCAAAGCTGTTGATGCTCGATGAGCCCTCCCTCGGATTGGCGCCCCAAGTTGCGCGCCAGGTCTATGACGCCCTGTTAAAAATCAGCCAGGCCGGGACCACGATTCTGCTGGTGGAGCAAAATGCCAAACTGGCCCTGGGTATCGCCACCTATGGCTATATAATGGAATCCGGCCGTATCGTGCTCGAAGGAACACCCGAGAAACTTCAGGAAAACGAGGATGTGCAGGAGCTTTACCTGGGTATCGGCAAGGAGACCACCTCGCCCAAAGGCTGGCGGCTTTATAAAAAAAGGAGGACATGGTAATGGGGAACAAGGCAGCCACCCTCCCCCACATATTCTTTCAACAGGCCAAAGACCGGCGCCATCACATTGCCCTGCGGCGCAAAGAATTCGGCATCTGGAACCGCATTACCTGGGATGAATACGGTAAAATGGTCAAAAAAACTGCCGCCGCTTTAATCCAGGCCGGATTGCAGCCCGGCGACCGGGTGGCAATTCTCGGGGATAATCGGCCCGAATGGCTGGTGTGTCATGTGGCCGCCATGGCCATCGGCTGCGTGACCTGCGGGGTCTATTCCACTAACGCGCCGGAAGGGGTCGCCTATGTGGTGGGGCACTCGGAATCCAAACTCCTTTTTGTCGAAAATGAAGAGCAGGTAGACAAGGTGCTGCAGATTTACAAAGATCTGGAACAGCTTAAAAAAGTAGTCGTCTGGGATCCCAAGGGCCTGTGGGGCTTTTCCCATGAAGGCATCATGTTCTGGGATGAATTTCTCGAGCAGGGTGAAGGTCACCTCGAAGATTACCCGACCTGCGTCAACGAACGCCTGGATGCCATCGATCCCGGGCAGGCCGCCCTGATGGTCTATACGTCAGGAACCACGGGCCGACCCAAGGGGGCAATGCTCAGCCACCACAATATTATCAGCCTGACCGAATCACTCGACCGGGCCGTTGGTTTTAAAGCCGAGGATGAATTATTGTCCTACCTGCCGCTGGCCCATATCTTAGAAAATTTCCTTTCCGTTTTTCAGGCGATTTACAAAGGCGGTACCGTAAATTTTGTTGAAAGCATCGACACACTGGCCCTGAACCTGCGGGAAGTGTCGCCCACCATTTTTGTCAGTGTCCCCCGGATCTGGGAAAAATTTATGTCCATGATCGAAATTCGAATGTCGGATTCGACCATTGTCAAACGGGCTGTGTATCGCGTGGCCGTGCGGGTCGGTATGCGCTGGGTGCGCACCGACAAACATTCAAGTCAGCGATTGCTTTGGGGCCTGGCCTACTGGCCCCTTTACGTTCTGGTTCTCTACCATCTCAAGCGGCAGCTGGGACTGGAACGGGTTCGCTATGGTCTCTGCGGCGCCGCCCCGGCCTCGCCGGAGCTGTTTGAATTCTACAACGCCCTGGGGGTCCCGCTGCGCGAGGGATACGGCCAGACCGAATCCACCGGGGTGATCTCTGTTCAGGGGATTAATAACCCGCGATTGGGATATGTGGGGGAACCCCTTCCGGGGGTAGAAGTCAAAATTGCCGAGGATGGCGAAATTCTTGCCAGAGGTGAGAATATATTTCTGGGCTATTTTAAAAATCCTGAATTAACAGAGGAAACCGTTAAAGACGGCTGGCTGCACACCGGAGATATCGGCGCCCTGGAAGACGGACAGCTTAAAATTCTGGACCGCAAAAAGGATATCATCATCACTGCCGGCGGGAAAAACATTACCCCGGCCTTTATTGAAAATAAACTGAAATTCAGTACCTATATCCAGGATGCCGTCGTCATCGGCGACCGCCGCAAATTTCTGACGGCCCTGATATTGATCGACGAAGATAATGTCACCAAATACGCCCAGGACAACCGCATTCCGTTCACCACCTTTGCCGACCTGACCCAGAATGATGAAATCCAGAAGCTGATTAACCAGGAAGTAATTGAAATGAATAAAAACCTGTCTAAAGTCGAAACCATTAAAAAATTCGCCTTGCTGCCCAGACAATTTTATGAAGAAGACGGCGATGTAACGCCCACCAAAAAGGTCAAGCGGGCATCTCTGGAAAAGCGTTATGCGGAGATGATAGACGGAATGTATGGGGGATAATTTGCCCAATATTAACTGATGCTGAGTCAGGCAATAATTTAACCGTATGATGCTTTAAAAAGGTTCAACGTTCAGGGTTCAGAGGTTCAAAGGTTTCTGACGATGCCGAAATTTCAGAATAACCCTGAACCCCGAACCTTGAACCCTGAACCTTTAGATAGGGTAAACAACGACCGATCCACGATAAAATGAGATAGGCCGGCATTATTGGAATCTTTCGAAGGTAAAACATATGGATCTGATTGAAAGCTATAAAGAGGAGCTCCAGCTCATCCGCAAGCCATGGACCCGGGTCTGGGTTGGCGCTTTTGTGCTCTGCCTGCTCCTGCTGCCGTGGTTCGCACCGGAATACATCACCTATATTGTCACCATCATATTTATCTACAGCATCGGCGTACAGGGCCAGAACATTCTCATCGGGTATACCGGCCAGATATCCTTCGGCCAGGCCGGATTTCTGGCCATCGGTGCCTTTACCTTCGGACACATCAATCAAGCAGGTCTTCCCTGGCCGGTGGGCGTACTCGCGGCCGGTCTGGCGGCGGGGATTTTCGGCATCCTGGTCGGATTTCCATCCCTGCGCCTCAAAGGGCCTACCTGGCCATTG
>JAFDDW010000532.1 GCA_019310665.1 Deltaproteobacteria bacterium | reverse complement strand
CCTGGGGACGAACCAGTTTCAATTCATAGCCGGTTTGGGTCTTGATGATCAAGCCGGGGTTCTTTTGGCTGGCCGACAGTCTGGTCAATACGATTCTAATTTCCTGGGTAAATCCGGGCCGGGGGGTAATCCGGGTACGATAGGTTTGAAATCCTTTTTTCTTTATCTCCAAACGGTGTTCAACCGCAAGCAGTCGCATCTGTGGGGGGACTGTTCCCCTGGATTTTCCGTCTACAAAAAGATCGGCATCGGGCGGGTCCACCGAAAAATTTATGACGCCCAGTTTTGGTTTCAAAGCGATGGTGAGCGTTTTGGATTCTTCACTGTTCAGTTTTATCTTGCGGTTCGCTTCTTCATATCCGGCCTTGTAAATATGGATTAAATGTCGGGTCTGCGCTGTTAGTTTCAATTCTAGCGGGGTTCGACCGGCGAAACTGCTGCCGACCATGACATTGGCGCCGGCAGGATTGGTTCGCACCCTCAGGATACCGTCAGCAGGCTGCAATCGGACGGTTTCCAATTTGCGGGGCTGGTTTGCTTCCACAGCAATTACCTGACGCCACGGTTTGAAACGTTCGGCGGTCAGCATCAGCTCGTGCTCGCCGGCCGGCAATTCGACGGTAAGCGGTGTGGAACCGGCAGAGTTCCCATTGACCATTACGCGGGCCCCCCGGGGAACGGAATCGATAGCAATGTCCGACCAACCCGGAACCAGGGCCAGATCCAATGTCTGACGAACGCCGCAGCCGTCCACCTCAAATTCGGTTTCCAGGTCCTGGTAATTATCAGCACGGATCAGCACTGACCGCTGCCCCGGATTTACTGCCAGATCGGCCGCTGGCGTTTGTCCGACTTCTTTGCCGTCAATAAATATTCTGGCACCTTCCAGACTGACCGTTGGTTTGTCCGAGCGGTGGGCTTTGAATGACAAAAACCCCGGCTGTTTGGTCATCGTAAATACGACATCCTGGCTCTTTTCATCAGTTACCGAAAAGCCTTCGTCGAGCAACCGGAAACACTGCCGCTCAGCCTGCAGCCTGTACTCGCCCGGACGCAGAAGGTAATGGTCTCCGAATTTTGGAGCGGCCATAGCCCCCTGAATGGAAATACGGCTCGGCTGCGGTTCTATTCGAATGACCACTTGCCGGGCCGTGAAAACAAACCAGGCCGAGGTACAAAGTAAGATAAGAATTAGAGTCAGAGCAGTGCTGATGATCCACCTGGTACGGGAGGTTGATTTCAGGCCCCGGTCAGGACGCCCGGGACGAAAGGCAACCGGCTTAATTTCAACCGCTGTCCCGATGCGATTCTTATCTTCATCTTTTGTTTTCAAATCTTAACCTTGCATTTGACGGTGATGCGAATTGGCTGCCGGCCGGGTTTTACCACAATTTTCTGCCGGACGTCCTGGTAGCCGTCCCGCGCACCAACGACCGTATAGGTGCCCGGCCGCAGCTCAAGTTCACGCACTTCAAAGCGGCCCAGTTTCCCGACCCTGTAAACGGCGATCTGGGTGAGATTATCCGACTCGATGGTGATTTTTACCGGTGTTTTGGCAATTCGCACCAGCCGATCCAGTTTTTTTATGCGGTCTACCAGCTTCGGTCCCTGCGGTTCGACGTCCCCGGCTTCACCAAGTAAAAGAATTGCATTTTTAAGCTGGCTGTCGGATGCCAGGGTATCCGGTTTGGCCAGAAAGAAATCAAGTCGCTTGGCGATCCGGATTTGCTCTGCGGCGCGTTTTTTACCCCGGCTGGCAAATTGAACGTTTTTGTCGATGTCAAGAACTGCCTGGTATGATTTAAGCGCACTTTGCCAGTCTTCAGTTTGTTCGGCGGCCAGCGCCTGTTTCTGCAGCGTATCTATGCGCGCCAACCGCATAGCCTGGTCAACCTGTGAAAGTGCATCCAGGACCTCAAGGGAATTCGGTTTTAATGCTTTTGCTTTAATCAGTTTTTTACGGGCAACTTGATACTCATTGTTATGAAAAGCCGCCAGGCCCTCAGATATCAGTTGTTGAAATTGTGCTTTTTTTATCCGACCATTGACGGCAGCAAGCGTCTCGCGAGCCTCCTGCGAATAGGCATCCAACCGCAGGGCCTTTTTATAATCGGCAGCGGCAAGGTGCAGATCACCGCTTGTTTCATGTTGTTTGCCGGAGGCAATCAGCGCTGTTACCGCTTCAATTGTCTTTGCTCTTTGAAGACCGCGCCGGGCGACCGGGATGGCAGAATCAATCATTAACGCGGTGTTAAATTTCCGTTGGGCAAGGGAGCCATCTCCTGCCTCAAGGGCGGTCTGCCCCTCATCAAGCAGCCTGATTAGCGCGTCAGCGCTCCTGCCGGCCAGGTCTTCGGCAATGGTCGTGGCCTGGACATATTGTTCGGAGGCGGCGTTGTATTCTTTTTTCATGTAAAAGGAATCGGCCGCTTGACCGAATTTTATCATCTCAGCATACAACGGCCCTCCCCACTCGGCAACTCCCTTGTTGACCAGGTGGTCCTTGGCCGCTAAATAGTCAGCCAGCTTTTGTTCGGCATTTTGTTTTTCCTTCGCGAGTTGGACCGGATCTGCTGCCGGTGGCGGCTGGGCCGGGGCTGGTCCGCTCGAACTTTTTTCTACCTTTGCCGGAGCTGCCGGCCGGGTTTTGGTTGCGTTGTCGGCTTGAAGCGGATGGTTCGACAGGTAGTGCAACAACCAGCCCCCACCGGTGACCAGCAGCACCAGAGAGACGATCAGCAATAATATTATTTTTCGATCGTGCCGCTTGAAATTGTCGGTGTCGGCCCCTGTGCTTTTGGGGATGGGGGCACTTAGCGGGGTAATGGTTTCGATGGTTGACCGGGTGGATGCATCTTTTTTAGGCATTTTACCTCAATCACAAATAACGGGTAAACCTGAGAATTCCCGACGATGGGGAGATGCTAAT
>JAFDDW010000531.1 GCA_019310665.1 Deltaproteobacteria bacterium | reverse complement strand
GCCCTGATCACCCCCTTCCTGCAAGATGCCGAACGCCGATTGCAGGCGGGCGGGTATGGCTCATGTTCAAATTTTTTAAAGTCGCCGGCCTTTGGCGGCTCATCCTGGCTGGCCCACGGCGCTCTGGCCGGCGGGGTTCCCATCGCCAGCCAGCTGCATTACGATCTGATGCTGACCTCGAAAGTTCAACCCATTGCCGCCTACTTCAACCGGGCCGGGTATCGCACCGTCAGCGTCATGCCGGGCACTCTCTGGCCGTGGCCGGCCGGAAAGTTTTACAAATACCAAAAGAAATACTATGCCGCTGACTTTGATTACCGGGGGTCCAAGTTCGGCTGGGCGCCCATGACCGATCAGTTTGTGCTCGATACCATCTACCGCGCCGAGATTCAGAAACGCTCGCAGCCCCTGTTTATCGAGTTCGTGCTGATCAGCAGCCATGCCCCTTTTAACGAGCAGCCGCGCTATATTCCCGACTGGTCTCAAATCGGAAATGGTTCGATTTACCATACCCAAAAACCAATTGAATTTCCGATAATCTGGCCCCATCTTGAAAATGCCTCCCAAGCCTACGTGACCTCGATCATATACGACTTCAAGGTCCTGGTGGGATTTTTGGAGCAAATGGTTAGCGACGACGAAGTGATCATCATCCTGGGAGATCATCAACCCAACTTAAAGATAACCGGTAAAAATCAACCCTGGTCGGTGCCGGTGCACGTCATCAGCCGCAACCCGGATGTCATCGGACCTTTCATCCAAAGGGGCTACACCCCGGGGCTCATTCCTTCCCAGCCCCTGCCCCACCCGGGCATCGAAAGCCTGCTGTGGAATATCCTGGAGGATTTTGGATAATTGCCATGACGAACTATAAAAAAAATGGATGCGGTCGGGAATCTTGATTATTGACCGCTTTTTATGTATCATAACCCATCTTCCCGGGGTATTGGCGTTGAGCGTTCAGATGATATTTCATGAAAGCAAGGAGGGACCGCAATGTATCTTAAGCAATCGGATCTATTTACCGGTCTGGGGCACAACTTCCTGAAGCAAACCATGGCCATCGCTGAAAACGTATCCTTTGAAAAAGGAGATCTCGTTTTTAAGGAAGGCGAGCCCGCAGATTATTTTTTCATTTTAATCGAGGGTCAAATCAGCCTCCTCCTGGGGGACAGCGGTAAGGTGGTTTACCAAAGCAGCGGTCTGGGAGAGATCTTCGGCTTTGCATGCCTGATTGGCCGGGACACCTATTTTCTTACAGCCAGATGTGATGGACCGTCGGTTATTCTTAGAATCGACCGGAGGAAAATGGAGAAAATTTTAACTGCCGATATCGATAACGAGTGTCTCTTCTTCAAGCAACTCTCCGGCGCGATCGGCAATCGATTGATGGCCATGTATACCCGGTTGGCATAAAAAGCACCCTAACCCGGACAAGCCGGAAATTCCAAAGAAATAACTTTTAAAGATATAACGCGGTACTAAATTGCAGAAAGGATGAAATGAAGAAAGGATTTTCAAAATGAAATCCGCTGAAATTGAAGAGGTGCTGGCAGGCTGTGAGCTATTCAAGGGCCTGGAGCCAAGCGAAATTAAAAATATTGCCAAAATTTGCCGGGTAAACACCTTTGACAAGGGCGCGCTGGTTTACCAGCAGGGTGATTTCGGAGAAACCATCTACATCATCGCAAAGGGCCAGGTGATATTGGAAAGAACCGTGGACATGGGGTCCCGTGAAGGCCGGGTGGTCATCGCCACCCTCGGCAGGGGAAGGGTATTTGGATGCTGGTCCACCCTGCTGGATGAGCCGCATATTATGATGCTGAGAACCTTTTGCCAGGCACCCGCAACCATTTTGTTGCTGAAAGGTGCCGAATTGCGGGAGGACATGATCAGCGACACGCGCTTTGGATTTAATGTCATGGAAAAATTATGTTTCCTGTTGCGGGAACGCATTCAGTCCGCCTATGGCGCCATGGAAAAGATGTGATTTGCAGTTGAGGAAACCAGGAAAAGCAATCGCCTCATCATAAATTTCCGGATACGGAATTGGATCAGACCCTGCCGCAGGTTGCGGTCAAGGAGTTGTGAATGGATATAGCGCTCAGTGCGGAGGAAAAATCCCTTCTGGAACAGATCAAAACGGACCTTGCTGAAATCGGACACGATCGCAGCAAACTGATTCCCATCCTTCAATTAGTTCAACAAAAACTTACCTATCTTCCCGGGGAGGCCATTCATCTGGTGGCCGATCATCTGGCTATCCCTTCTTCAGAAGTCTACGGGGTGGCCACTTTTTATAACCAATTCCGTTTTAACCCGCCCGGCAAAAACCCGGTCAAAGTTTGCTTAGGGACCGCCTGTCATGTGAAGGGCGGGGATATTATTCTCGAAAACTTTGAACGCAAACTGGAGATCAAAGAAGGTCAGACGACACCGGACAGGGAGTTCAGCGTGGATCGTGTGGCCTGCGTCGGGTGCTGTGCCCTGGCTCCGGTGGCCCTTGTGGGGGAAACCGTGCACGGTCATATGCAGCCCAGCAAAGTGGAAGGACTCGTGTTGAGAACCCGGATTGAAAAAGAAATGCAGGAAAGAGAAAAACAAAAAAATGAGCCCACCGAATAAAGCACCGGCCCGTCCCGGATATGATGAAATCCGGCGGGAAGCAGAGACCAGACGCAAGGCATTCGATGAAGCACCGGGTCCTAAGATTCATATCGGTATGGCGACCTGCGGGATTGCTTCCGGGGCCCTGGCAACCAAAGACGCCTTCGAGCAGGCCCTGGCCCAGCGCGGGATTGAGGCCCGGATCCACACCGTGGGGTGTATCGGCCATTGTTACGCGGAGCCTTACGTCATCATCGATCATCCCCAATCCGGTTTTCCCCCCATATTCTACGCCGATGTGAATCCCGGCAAAGCCCAGATGCTCACCAATCTTTTTCTGGCCGAGGGAGACCCCCGTTTCGAACATGTTCTGGGTGCCACCGAAGAAAACGATATGATTCCGTGGGTAATGGAATTTTCGCGGTTCAACCAGGAAAAGCGGGTGGTGATGGAAAAATGCGGCCGCATCGATCCGGAGGACATTTACGAATACATCGCCGAAGATGGCTATGCCACCCTGGTCGACATGCTCCAGCGCTCCCCTGAAGAAGTCATTCAGCAAATCAAGGACGCCGGGCTGAGGGGCAGAGGCGGCGCCGGTTTTCCGACGGGGGTTAAGTGGGAACTGGCAGCTGAAGAGCCCCGGGACACCAAATTCGTTATTTGCAACGCCGATGAAGGGGACCCCGGCGCGTATATGGATCGCACGATCCTGGAAAGCAATCCGCACCAGGTCATAGAAGGCATCATTGCCTGTGCTTATGCCGTCAGCGCCCATAAAGCCATCATTTACATCCGGGCCGAATATCCGCTGGCGGTCAGAATCGTCACCGCTGCCATCCACCAGGCCCAGGCCCTCGGGCTGGTCGGCACGAACATCCTGGGCAGCTCCTTTGACCTTGAAATCGAAGTCTTTCAGGGATCCGGGGCCTTTGTCTGCGGCGAGGAAACGGCCCTGATCAGTTCCATCGAAGGTTTGCGCGGCATGCCCATCCAGCGACCGCCCTATCCGGTCAAAAAGGGTCTGTGGGGAAACCCCACGGTGATCAATAACGTCAAGACCCTGGCATCGGTACCCCCCATTTTGAAAAACGGGGCCGACTGGTACAAACAGATCGGCACTGAAAACAGCCCCGGGACCGCTATATTCTCCGTCGTCGGCGATGTCACCCACCCGGGTCTGATCGAAATTCCCATGGGGGTGACCCTGCGGACCCTCATATTCGACATTTGCGGCGGAATTCCGAACCAAAAGAAATTTAAAGCCGTCCAGATCGGGGGGCCCTCCGGCGGCTGCCTGCCCGAGTCGTTTTTGGATACGCCCATTGACTTTGACTCGTTGACCGCAGCCGGCGCCATGATGGGCTCCGGCGGTATGGTGGTCATGAGCGAAGATACCTGTACGGTGGACATATCGCGCTATTTTCTTGATTTTACCCAAAAAGAATCCTGCGGCAAATGCACCTTCTGCCGCATCGGAACGTTTCATTTGCTCAAGATCCTGGAAAGAATTTCCGAGGGCCAGGGCAGGGAAGAAGACCTGAAAACCCTGGCACATTTGAGCGAGGATATCAAAGCCGGTTCCCTCTGCGGATTGGGCAAAACAGCCCCCAACCCGGTTTTAACCACTTTGCGATATTTTAAGGACGATTATGAGGCCCATGTGAAGGAAAAGCGCTGCCCCGGTATGGTCTGCCGGCCCCTGATCGCCTTTTACATCGACCTGGAAAAGTGCGCCCGGGGCTGCGATGCCTGCGTGGGATGCTGCCCGGTGGAAGCGGTGTTTACCACCAGCACCCGCAAAAAAGGCATCGACCAATCC
>JAFDDW010000530.1 GCA_019310665.1 Deltaproteobacteria bacterium | reverse complement strand
GAAAAAAGATGCTTTGGAAAACAGTCTGGATAAAAATGACAAGCCAAAACCAAAAGGCCACGGCCGCAATGCAGCGGCCGACTATACCGGAGCTGAAAAAATCAAAGTGCCTCATGCCCTTCTATTATTACAAGTTGACCGGTATATGGATTTATAAATTTGTACACAGATTTGACTTCCATTTGGCCTGTACCCTTCTATTTTTCAATTGAAATCTATTTTATAATAGAAATAGAAAATTGCAAACAAAACGATTTGTAGTGGATGCATTATGATCACCCGACGTCCCCGGAAATCGCCAACATAATTCACGGTGCACATAATTGGGTTTCTCAAAATTTCCATATGAAATTGCCGAATGCAGGAAGGTGGTCACTGGTTGAAATCATCCTGACGGCCACACCAAAACCTATTCTATGACAGGCTCGGACTTTGGCCTTGACAGGATTATTGTTCTTAATCCATCGTCGTCCTCTACCTCAGTACCCCTTAACGAAACTATATCACAGAGGGTCTGTTTTAAAGATGGATTGTAGGTTTCTCAATCTGAATTATACAATTTGGGGGCGAAGAATTTTATTGAATTGGGAAACGAAATATACAGTTTTTTGATTGATTTAATTTATAGCCGTAACCTCTAATTTTTCTATTTTAGAGATTCCGTACCGGAATATAAACCATATATCCTGATTTTATTGTGTTTTAAAAGCGTGTATTTTTAAAATTTCCAATTAGCGTTTAAGGCGAAAAAGAAGATATCGTTACGCTTGTAATCCCCTTTGAGTAAATCATTGTCTATTTTAGCATTACCGTAGTCGGCATATACAAACTGCGCCCCGGTGGAAAGACGATCGCTCCATTTATACTGAGCCCCGGCGGCATAACGAATCTGCCGATCCATGGGCATATCGGGTGTGCGATCATCCGAATCCACCGGGCTGGTGTCATAAGAAAAGCCAACCTGCAGCAGCCAGTTGTCCACCGGGCGGAAATGGACCCCGGCGGCAAATTTCCAGGTATCCTTCCAGTCGCGCGGAATCTTTTGGGTGTCCTGATCGGTAGAAATGTTGACATTTTTAAATGCGCTCCAGTCTTCCCAGCCCACGGTTCCGAGCAACGCCCAGCGATCATTGAGCTCGTGGTAGCCTGAAACCTTGATAAATTGTGCCAGCGTAATCTTGGTGTCGGTACCGACCTTTTTAGTACCGGGCCCTGAAATCTTGACGTCGCCGTCAAACTCCGGTTCGATTTCCGATTGGTAGACCAGGCCGAACCGCGTCCGCTCACTCAACTCCACCAAGGCACCCAGGCCGAAACCATAGGCCACGTCATCACCATCGATTTTGACCTTACCGTCGTCTTTGGGTAACGGGATTTTGGCCTTCATCTCGAGATCGGCATACATGATCTGCGGACCGCCGCCCAGCGAGAGCCAGTCGTTTACCTGGTAGGCAACGGTCGGGAAAAAGGTCATGGTGAGCAGGGTCACCTCGGTATTCAGATAGCGGCCGGTCCAGTCATCATCATAGTCAAGCACCGCTCCGGTAATGGTGATGAGGTTAGCCCCCACTTTCCATTTATCCGACAGGCTGTGAACGTAAAAACCGCCGATTATGGGGGCCAGGCCGCCGGCATTCCCGCCGTCCCCGCCGGAAACAGGGGTATTGGCATCCGGATCGAACTCGACGGTGGCATTGAGCAGTCCGGCGGTGCCCATCAACTCGTTGCCCTTGATGCGGGTCATTCCCGCTGGATTGTGAAAGGAGGTGGAGGCATCGCTGGCCACGGCACTGGCACCCGCACCGGCAACCCCCATGCTGGGGGTGCCGAATTCATTGAGATAAAGGCCGCCGGCGGTGCTGACACAAGGTATGACCAATAACAAAATGGGGAAAAAGACCACAAGCAGGGGCAGAACGGAATTTATATCCCCTCCCTTTCTCTTTTCCTGATATTTACGAATCATGATTCCTCCCGATTTGTTGCTTTAATAAGATTTTATGGGCGGACTGCGTTCGCCCATACCCGAATCGGCGATACTCTTGAGATGTCTATCCCCTCAAGTCTATTTACTGGCAAAGGGGTCAACTTCGGGAGGGACAACCCCTACCGATTTGGCGTACTCCTCCCAGGCATCGATAAGGCGCTGCCTCAGCTTTGGCTTTTGGGTGGATAAATCCTTGCTTTCGCCCGGATCGACGCTCAGATCGAAGATCTGCCATTCACTCGGACCATAGGGCCTACTGATCCAGGTCGCTTTGTGGTCGCCAATCCGAATCGCCTTGAAGTTGTTATATTCCCAACCAATCGTTTCATCTGGTCCGTGAACCGTTGAACTGTTATTGGATAGAAGCGGAACCATCGACTTTCCACGCGGTTGCTCGACTGGTTTGCCGTTGTAGGTAGCCGGATATGTTGCTCCAGCAAGTTCAAGAAAAGTGGGAGCTAAATCCATCACATGCGCTACGCCATCCACGGCCTCGTCCTGATGGGCAACGCCGGGCCCGCTTATGATCAGCGGCGAGCGAATCCCGCCTTCGGTGAGAAAGTTCTTGTAGAGATGAAAAGGAGTTGAACTGGCTTGCGCCCACCCGGGGCCCTGTGCGATGCGCGACCCGCGTTTGCCCCAGTTGGAGAACCGGTTATCGGAATTGTGCTCCATCCAAGCTTCATCGGTGCCGGGATAACTATCCATCTCGAAACCATTTGCACCGTTATCCGAGAAGAATACGACGAGAGTATCCTTTTTCTTTCCTGAGCTTTTCAGGTACTGGAGAACGCGTCCGATGTGATGATCGATATTCTCTATCATCGCAGAGTAGATTTCCATTTGGCGTATTTCCATCTTTTTCTGCTCAGCAGTGAGTTTCTCCCACTGTGGAACCTGCTTCATCCATGGCCCTAGAGCAGCTTCACTGGGAACAATTCCGAGTTCCTTCAT
>JAFDDW010000529.1 GCA_019310665.1 Deltaproteobacteria bacterium | reverse complement strand
TAAATACGATAACATATAAAAATCTCACCGCAGAGTACGCAGAGTACGCAGAGAAATTATAACGCTTAATAATCATGACCACTGCGGTTAATTAAAAAAAACCCGGTAAACCTGAAAATGTCTAAAATGCATTTTAGGCATTTCTGTGAGCTGCTTCATATTTACATTAAAATATATTTTGCTACAATATGCACAAGATTCATTTTTAACGACCTAAAGTCTCCTTCAGCGCTTCCACGACCGTATCGATTTCTTCTTTAGTGATTACCAGAGGCGGCAGCAGGCGGATTACCGTGGCGCCGGCCAGCAGTACAATAACGCCTTTTTCCGTAAGTTTTTGCACATAGGGTCCGGCTTTTTCCTTGAGTTCGATTCCGAGCATAAGGCCCAGTCCCCTAACTTCGCGGATTTTGCTGTTCTTGATGTCACGTAGTTCCTTTAGAAAATACTCACCGAGGGTCTTGGATTTTTCTACCAGCCCTTCTTTTTCAATGACGTCTACTGACGCCAGGGCTGCCGCACAGGCAGTGGGGTTGCCGCCGAAGGTGGACGTGTGGCTTTTGACGGGAACCTTGATGCGATCGTTACACAGCACAGCCCCCATGGGAATTCCCCCTGCCAGAGATTTGGCCAGGCACAGCATGTCGGGTTCCACAAATTGCTCGCAGGCAAACAGGGTGCCGGTGCGGCCGAATCCGGTTTGGACCTCGTCGATAATCAGCAGGATCCCATTGGTATCGCAGATTTGGCGAACTTTTTGGAAGTAATCTTTGTCACCGATTCTGACACCGCCTTCGCCCTGGACCACTTCCAACAAAATGGCGGCGGTGTTACCGCCAACGGCAGCTTCCAGCTTGGCAAAATTGTTGTAGGGGACATGCTTTAAGCCCGGCAACATGGGGGCAAAGGGTTTCTGGTATTCCGGTCCCCAGGTGGCAGCCAGGGCGCCCATGGTCTTGCCGTGAAAGCCCCGCATGGCCGCAATGATTTCCGACCGGCCGGTGCTGGCCCGGGCAAATTTAATTGCCGCTTCATTAGCCTCGGCACCGGAGTTGCAGAAAAAGACCTTGTTCAGATTCCCGGGAGCAAGAGACGCCAGTTTTTGCGCCAGACGTGCACGGACGGGGTTGTAAAACATGCTGTAGCAATTGCCCAGAGTGAGGTATTGCTCATGCACGGCCCTGGCCACGGCTTCATTGCCATGTCCGATATTGGACACTCCCACATTGGCGGCGCAGTCGATGTATTCCCGGCCGTTTTCGTCAAACAGTCTGGCCCCCCTGCCGCGGACCAGAACGATGTCCCGGCGAGAGTAAACTCCAAGTTCGTATGTCTGCTCCAGCTCCTGTATACTCATGTGATGACCGTTCCTTTCCCTGCCAGGGCATCCGTTACCGGGTGTTTGGTGCGTCCGTCGCTGATGATTACCTTTGAGGCACCGTGTTCAAATAGCTTTCTGACGGCCAGCATTTTGCGCTTCATTCGCCCATCCACCTGCTGTTCCCGGGCTTCCAGCTCGGAGGCGAAAATATTTTCGATGAGCGAGTTTTCATCATCCTTGTTTTCAAGGAATCCCGGCGCCCCGATCAGGTTAATCACCATGTCCGCCTGAAGGGCCTGCTGCAACACCCGGACCACGTCGTCGTTTTCGGTGTTGATGGCCGCGTTTTGCTCGTCAATGATGGGCACCGTCAGCACGGGGACGTAACCGTTGTCCAAAAGCAGCTGCAGAAGCGGGGCGTTGACCGTTTGGGGTTTGCCTGAAAAATCCCGCACAATTTTCAGCTTTTTACCCTGATAGACCCGGATGCCTTTGTTGCGCCTGCCCTGGACGATCTTGCCGTCGAGACCGCTGAGGCCCACCGCATTGATACCGTGTTGGTGGCATAATTCGACGATGCGTTTGTTTCTTAATCCGGCATAGGCCATCATCATGACATCCAGCAGTTTTTCATCGGAATAAACGCTGGTGTAGCCCTTGACCGAGGTCAGCACCTGTTTGGGCTGCCCCAGATCTTCAGCCAGTTTGTCGCGTAGCGCATTGGCACCATGAACGATGACTTCGATGATACCCTTAATATTAATTTTGTCCCCTCCGCCGATTTTAACGATGATCATTACCATTTCCTTACGGATTCATTGGCGATGTTCTGCCAGTTGATCTCTGAAGGATAAGGATCCGAACAGATAGTCAGATCGCTTCCTTGCCGGTAGCTCATGGTGAAATAGGTTTTGTCCTCTGTAAAATAACTGGATACGAAAATGCCCGTTTCATTGACCATGATGATGTTCATACCTCGAATGTGACGGGTCCTGTTTTTGATGATGCCGACCGCCTTTGACAATGCCTGCAGCGTATCACCTTTGTCAAAGCGGCGGATGAAGTTGAAAATTTTCTCGGCCCCAATCCGGCCTTCTTCCCTGATTTTAACACCCCGTAATTCGCCGTTGAATATGTAGACGGTGCGGCCGTCGAAAAAAGGCATGTTATTTTCGACGACAATATCGCGATCCTCGAAGGCACTGCGGGCATGGGCCACCAGCAGGGTGGTTTCGCTGAACCGGCTCAGGTCATCTTGCCAGACCGGATTGATGTTGCGGTAAAATTGCCAACGTCCTGCCGGGTCCTGATAGGCGCACCCCCACCCGTGCCCCTGGTATTCTTTGCTGTTTTTGGCAATATGGGCAAAATTTTCCAGATGGGGCCCAATAGCGAATGGTGTTTGGGATCGTATGGTCAGTAAGCGGCACATAGTTTGTGAATGACGAATGACTATTGGAATGTCGAATGTCGAATGAAGGATGTCGCTGCGCTCCGTCAAATTTTAAATAGACTGATTCCTTATTTATTCATTCGTCATTCGACATTCTTCATTCGAAATTCCTAAATGGGGTGCAGTCCTGCAAACTCCAGTCCCTGGGTTTCTTCAAAACCGCACATCACGTTCATGGCATGCACGGCCTGGCCGGCGGCGCCCTTCATGAGGTTGTCGATAGCCGAAATTACCACCAGGCGCGTGCCATCCAGCTCAAAACCTATGTCGCAGTAATTCGATCCCACCAGGATCTTAGGCTCCGGATAGCGATAGATGCCCTGCCTTTCCTTGACGATGCGGATGAACGGTTCCTGTCCGTACACCTGACGGTAGGTCTTCCAGATATCTTTTTCGGTGATGCCGTCATTGACAAACAAATGGGCGGTCACCAGGATGCCCCGGACCATCTCGATGGAGGTGGCCGAAAAGTGAATCGGATGGCCCAATTCCTGTTCCATCTCGGCTATATGCCGGTGTCCGGTGGGACGATAAGAGCGAACACAACCGCTTCTTTCCGGATGGTGGGAAGCCTCACTGGCGCTGTTGCCGCCTTCCGATGAACCGCATTTGGCCTCGGCGATGGCGGGTTGGGTGGTATCAACCACCCCCTGCTTGAAAAGGGGCCACAGGGGCAGAATGGTGGCGGTGGCATTGCATCCGGCCCCGCTGATATATTTGGCCTGTTTCATCTCCTCGCGGTGCAGTTCCACATTGCCGTAGACAAACTCTTTGAGCACGTCCGGACGGGTGTGATCGACGCCATACCATTTGCGGTAAGCGTCGGTGTCTTTTAGCCTGAAATCGGCCGAAAGGTCGATCATCCGATCGGCCAGTGAGCTGAATCCGGCAAATTTTTGCATACAGCGGGTATGGGGCAAGGCCGTAAAAATAAGATCGACCGCTGCCAGGTCCTGAATGCTGCAAAACTTAAGATTGGTTCGTTTGCGCAGATTGGGATGCAGTCGGGTTACCGGTTTGCCCACAAATCGCTCCGAGGTGCACTGGTGGACTTCCACCTGGGGGTGCTGCAAAAGCAGCCGCAGCAATTCTCCTCCGCCATATCCTGACGCGCCGACAATGCTTGCCTTCATTTTCGTCCAACCTCCAGAATATAATCCACGATCCTGGCCGGTATGTTGATACCGGTCACATCGATGCTGTTTCTAAATTCCATGGTGTAGTTGACCTCGTTTATCGAATAGCCATCGTCGTTTTCAAAGACGTCAATGGCGACCACTCCCCCCCCGCAGGCCTGGGCGGCCTTAACGGAAATTTCATGCAGTTCATCGGAGACGGAACAATTGGTGGTCGAACCACCCCGTGCTGTATTGGTAATCCAGTGCTCCGCGTGACGGTAGATTGCGGCAATACACTCACCGCCAACGACAAAGCTGCGGATGTCTTTGCCCTTTTTTTCCACATATTCCTGAATATAAAAAATGGAGTGATGATAACTTCCCAGGATCTGCTTGTGCTCCAAAACAGCTTCGGCCGCATCGCGATCGTTGATCTTTGAAATCAGGCGCCCCCAGGATCCCGTGGTAGGTTTGATGACACAGGGATATCCGAGCTGATCCATGGCCTCCAGGGCCGATTCCGGTGTAAACGCCAAAAAACACCGCGGTGTCCTGATGCCCGCCTTGATCAGGGCCTGGGTGGTGAGAAACTTACTGCCGCACACTTCGGCTACCTCGGGGGCGTTGACAGTGGGAATGCCGTGATCACTGAAAATCTTGAGGGCGTGCACGGCGCGTGAGTGGTTGACGGAGCGTTCAACGACCACATCGAGGTCAAATGAGTTTTTGTGAAGGTCAAAAAATTGCTGCCGGTCATCAATTTTTATCAACTCGACATCCGGGCGCTTTCTGAACTCATCCAGCAGCAGCTTTTCCTCTTTTCGAATAATGGAATGTAAAAAGCCAACTTTCATTTTTTTCTCCTGCATAAAATGTGAACCAAAACTTTATCTATTACCGGAAGAACTCCCTTTTCTCAAGCAAAAAAAATCCATCCCGTCCTCGGAAGTGAGGCGGGATGGAAATGGTAAAGCTTTGTTGAGTTTAGAAGCTTATACCCCAATTGAGTAAAAAACCAATTGGAAGTTAATTGTTATTCCAGACCTCGTAACACACTATTAAAATAGCCCTTGTTTTTGGACAATATCTATGTCTATTAGCGCAAAATTGA
>JAFDDW010000528.1 GCA_019310665.1 Deltaproteobacteria bacterium | reverse complement strand
GTTGCGCTCCCAGATTTTACGATAGCCTTTAAGTGGCTGGACGGCAATTTCCGGTTGCGCAGCCAGGCGTACCGATGCCGGCTTGATGACTGCGACGGCCTCCGGTTCCAACCTGGCCTGCTTGAAATTGAGGACGGCATGATATCCGAGGTATCCGACCAAAGCAAGCAACAGTAAATTGGCCAGGTAGAAAAACCCGCGCGCCCTGTGGGTGGATGTAACCGCTGCCTGCGGTAAGGGTGCCGCAGCGGAAGGTTGCGAAATCTCAACGGCCACCGCCGGTGCACCCTCCGGTTCTTCTGCCGGTTCAGGCATCGAGACTGCATACGGGGCGGGCACTTCGACGGCCGGCGCCGGAGTTTCGGCGGGGCGCTGCGCTTCGATCCTTGCCAGCCGGAGGGAACGGTTTTGCAAACCGTGACGCTTGAGCAGGGTGTAGAGAGCGGATGAAGATATGATTATCCCCTCCCCACCCAGCAAACCGGCCAGGCGGCGGGCGCCGTAATCGGGATTTTGAAGCGAAACCTCGACAATTCGCCCCTCGATCACGGGCGTAATTGGGATGGAAGCTGTTTCAGGCGCGACTACCTCTTTCGCGCGGCCCATCTCGTCAAGTTTGGCCAACCGCAGCGTGCGTGTCTGCAGTCCCCGGCGCTTCAGAGTGCTGTATACTTTCGATGTCGAAACATCGATTTTGCTGTCTTTCAGCAGGGGCACCAGACGCAAGGCACCAAAGTCGGGGTTTTTCAGCGACAGCTCGACGATGCGACCTTCAACCTTTTTTGAGATCCTGGAAGCTGCCTTCTTTGTGGTTTTCGCCCGCCCCATGCAAACCTCAACGTTTGATAAGAATAATTCTTCAATAATATATAAATAGTTTACAACAGACACGCTCTATTGGCAAGATCGGAGTAGATGAGAAAGCTCAATCTCCGTGACTCTTTTGATGGGGACGGAACAAAGACCGTCCCTACCTGCAAATGTAAGGCAGTCCTCCGCGGCCACCAAATTTCCAGGCCTTTCAGGTCTAGAGCTTCTCAGCCACCCGCCATTGAGTTACCCTACCCCATGGAAACAAAAAAGGGTTAACAAATCGGATTTCAATGCTTAAATTGCCCTCATGCAAAAGAAAAAGCCATACGGAGAAACCCTCAAAGAGCAATTATTGGCCGGCGCCAGGGACCGGCTGTATAACTTCCTGCTGGCTGACGGGGCTGTTCGCGGTGTGATCCTGAACGCTACGCGGGTGGTCAACGAAATGCGGGCGAATCACGAGCTTGGTATTTTGGAAACCCTGGTTCTGGGGCGTGCCTACCTGGGTGCCGCCTTGATGTCGGCGGATTTAAAAAACAATGACCGGATCAGTATTAAAATCGACTGTTCGGGACCGGTGAAAGGACTGGTGGTTGAAGCCAATGCATTTGGTGAAGTCCGCGGATTTTTAAAACGGGTGCCGATACCGATCGATAAACCAGTGGAAAGCTTCGACCTGTCGCCGTTTTTTGGGGCCGGCTTCCTACTGGTGACGAAATACATAGAAGACGCCAAGCAACCCTTTACGGGACAGGTCATGCTGAAATACGGCAACATCGCCAAAGACCTCGCCAACTATTACCTCACCTCCGAGCAGGTTCCCACGGCCTTTAATCTGAGTATAAAATTCGATACCGAGGGTCGGGTGACGGGGGCCGGAGGATTGTTTTTGCAGGCCATGCCCCGGGCCGATGATGAATTAGCCGGCAGCCTGGAAGAAAGGGTAACCGATTTACCCTCGTTGGGGGAAGTGTTCACGGAAGATAAAGATCCGGAAAATTTGATTGCTGCCGCCTTTAAAGATTATTCACCACGCTTTTTGGCCAATCACCGGATCGAGTTCATGTGCCATTGCAATCAGGAACGGGTTCGCAATCTGTTAACGCTCCTGCCCATAGATGAGCTTGAGGATATCCGGGACAAGGGCCCCTTTCCGGTGGAGATATGCTGTCAGTCTTGCAATACGCCTTACCGGTTTACCCGTGAAGATATAATAGAAATCTACGGCAAGCGATATCCGCATAATTAATTCGCCGGCCCCTGCTGTGAGGGCTGTTTTTTCATCTGCTGGATCATTTGATCGATCGATTGCCCGGTGGGTGCCATGGCGACGGGGTTTACTGCCAGCAGTTCTTCCCAGGCTTTTATGGCGCCCGCTATATCGTTCATGTCATGCAGCAGAACAATTCCTTTATTCATACGCGAAACTTCATGCTTGGGATCCGCCTCGATAGCCTTGTCAAAGGATTTAAGGGCCTCCTGCGGGTTTCCGCTGCGCCGGTACATAACACCCATATCGGTCCAGACGTTGGCATTGTTGGGATTAATTTCAAGCGCCTGGCGATAGGCCTGGATGGATTTTTCAGCCTGTCCGGTATCGAAATAAGAATTCCCCAATTCGATCCATGCCCTGGCATTGGCAGGATTATCCCGGGTTTCTTTTTCAAGGGCCGCAATCATTTCCAACCGCCCGGGATCCGGCGCCTGCGGCTGCGACACCTGCGCCTGGGGCTGACCCGGCACAGCAACGTTATCGGACTTAAATATAGCAAACATAACCCCGGCAAAAAAGCCCACCGCCAATGCCAGGAGTGTAACCAGCCAAAATGTTTCTTTGCGAACATATTGGTTTGCAGTCTCTTTAGATTGCTTCGCCATGTATCCTCCCTGAATCCATAAATTCCTAACTGCCAAAACGTTAACAGGAAAACTAAGTACCCGATCTTTCCGGGTCAAGCAAAGATTTTTACCCAACCCGGCAAAGCCGGAATTGAACGATTGATCCGCCGGAGGCGGAGTGGTATCGCTTCGCTCTGTCTTTTCTATTTAAATCGATAGAATACCTCTCCGAGCCGTAGGATCTACGAGCCGGAGGCTTAAATATTCGATCTGGCTATGGCATAAATCCTTCGCAAAC
>JAFDDW010000527.1 GCA_019310665.1 Deltaproteobacteria bacterium | reverse complement strand
TGGATGGAAAGATCATCCTCTGTTCTTTACTCGAAACTGATAAGGAATTTTTTGATATATGCGGCTTTGGCGCCAATATCCCGATCGCTGATTCCGTGGAATCCGGCATAAAGGTGCTCTCATAAAAATCAGAATTCAGAAAATAATCAATATGATAGAGTTTAAAAAAATTAATCCATCCAACATATATTACCCAATCATAGGCCAGATTGTGAGAGCAGTTTAAATGTGAAATCGTTTGATGTCAATTTTATGTGTTTCATTTTAAATTCCCGTTTTTTATAATTTATAATCATTTTGAATCAGTCCCAGGGAATTTTCCAGGACCTTGCCTTTAAACCTGATTTTCAGCGCGGCGGCCAGCATTTCAAGGCTTAGCGCCTGCCCCAAATTAGCCAGCACGGCCAGGGATGCGAGGGCCCAGTCCGGCTTTTTGATACCCTGGGATTTTAGATCCACCCGCTGGATGCGGGCCTTGCCGGCCGGAATTTCAACTCCTTCAATTTGTACCACCAGCGTATCATCTTCCAGATTGTCGAACATGGCCTGGCGGCGATCCACGCCTTCCTGACCGAGGGCCACGATGGCGCTCGGCCTATGGATGCCGGTATAGTCAATTTTTTGCGGCGACAAAATCAGCTCGCTGATGGACGGCCCGCGCAGCACGGTGATGTGGTACTCATTTTTTTGGGTTGTCTGAAGACCGGCCGTCAGACCGGCCAGGCACAAAATTTCGCCGGCGGTGATAATGCGCTGGCCGGCGCTGCCCAGCAGAATCACTTCCTGACGTCCCGGCTGGGGAGGGGCGAATTGGGCTTCAATTTTCAGGGGTTCGCCGACCGAGGTTTGCCGGGCGGCCATTTCTCGATAATGAGCCCCATATTCTTGGCGATTGTTATGGGCTACAATGCCTTCCATCAAAGGCAGTTTGGAAAGTGCCGCATCAATGGCCTTCGGCGTCAGTTTGTTTTTTTTGGTATATCGGCCCGGACATACGCCCCAGATATCGAGGATGGAAAATCCTTTAAATTCGATGGCCCGCTGGATTTCATCGGCCAGATCAGGGCCATACCCGGAACAGCGGGTGACATACGGTGCGCCGGCCGAGCGTGCCACCTGGCAGATGTCTAAGGGATGTTCCAGCTGGTTTAAAAAACCGGACCCGACCTGGGCATCCAGCGGGGTTGTGACTGAAAATTGGCCGCCGGTCATGCCGAAGTTAAAATTGTTGAGCACCATCAGGGTCAGATCCAGATTCCGCCGACAGGCGGCCAGCAGATGTGCGCCACCGATACCCTGACCACCATCGCCCATGGTGACCACGACGTTTAGGTCCGGCCGGGCCAGTTTTATTCCGGCGGCATAGGTCAATGCCCGGCCGTGCAGACCGTGCAGGGCATGGGTGTTAAAAAAGGTGTCAAAGAGCCCCGAGCAGCCGATATCGCTGACAATCGCAACCTTTTCTCCGCTCAATCCCATATTTTGAAAGGCTTTATCCAAAGTGTGGGTAATTTTATCGTGCGAGCATCCCGGGCAAAATACGGGTGGTCTTTCAATATTAAGCAAACTATCCATTGATTATCTTCTCCTTGATATCCTGGGGGGCGATCAAGCGCCCGTCCATCTGCCCAAGAAAACCGATGGGTTTATCCGGCAGGATACGTTCAATTTCATGCACATACTGGCCCAGGTTCATTTCAACCACCATCACCCGCCTGACACCGCGAGCTGCCTGGCGAATGACGGTTTCAGGTACCGGCCAGATGGTTTTGAGGACCAGCAGGGAAACCGGATGCCTGGTTTTTTTGAGATCATTGAACACCGCTTTGGCTGCTCGTGACGTGACGCCGTAGCTGATGATTAACGTTTCCGCTTTTTTGGCGGTGAAGTATTCGGAAAATGAGATTTCGTCGACCGCCGATTGGATCTTGCTTTTTAGCCGCTTTATAATCCCGGCAATTTCGTCATGATCGGTGGTGATGTAACCGTTTGTGCCGTGGGTCGAAGAGGTTTGCCGCACCAGCACCTTTCCGCCGATGGGCAGAAAATCCGGCACGCCTGTTTCTTCGCGAACCTGAAACGGAAGAAATTTAGTGTCTGCTGGAGGTGCCGCACGATTGAGGATAGCGGGTATTTGAAGGGCCTCCACATCGACACTTTCCCGGGTCATGGCGATTTCCTTGTTGGATGCCACGAACACCGGACAGCGAAATCTTTCAGCCAGATTGAAAGCCTGGATGGTCAGTGTAAAGCAGTCGGCCACATTGACGGGTGCCAGCACAATCACCGGCAGTCCCCCGCTGTTTCCCCAGCGCAGAAAATTGATATCGCCATCGGCCCCGCGGGTGGCAGACCCTGTGGACGGTCCCAGGCGCTGTACATCGACGATTACGATGGGAATTTCACTGCCGACGGCAAAGGAGATCTGTTCACTGTACAGGCTGATGCCCGGACCGGAGGTTGCCGTCATCACTTTTAATCCGGCCATGGATGCCCCGAGGCAGGCACCGATGGAGGCGATCTCATCTTCTCCCTGGAGGCAGACGCCGCCCAGGGGCGGCAGCAGGGCCAGCATGGCGCTTAGTATGGTGGACGCCGGGGTGATCGGATATCCGGCAAAAAAACGGCATCCGGCCGCAACCGCCCCCCGGGCAACGGCTTCGTTACCTTCTAATAAAGTCAAAGACATAGGTTCTCCCTTGGCGAAAAATCCCAAATCCCAAGCACCAAATTATTTGATTTTTGGTGCTTGGAATTTTCATTAAGCAACTAACTTTCTTAAATTCAGTCAATTACCTGTTCAAATGACGTAGTTCTGTTTCTTACCGGACGGTACGCTAGGGTCGAAAGGCACGATAATCCCGGTCCTTTTCACCGACCGCGCCGATTCGCCAGCCGATCTTTTTGGGGGCGGGCTTTTTTCCCTGCCACGGATAGCGGATGCGTGAATGA
>JAFDDW010000526.1 GCA_019310665.1 Deltaproteobacteria bacterium | reverse complement strand
GAGCTATCTGGAATCGTAACGCTGCTGCTCACCGGCACCTTCCCATTGCGCTTTTCAGCTCAATCAAGTTCATCACCATTTTTAAATCAAGTTTTCCAAAAGCGGCCCCTTTAATTTTGGTTTACCAACGAGCTGAGGGACAAACTTAGTGAACACAAATATAAGGGGTATGCATATCGCCAGGCTTGCCACAGTAATTACACAGCCGACGCCAAGGATGCTCAAGGCCGAATTGGGAAGGTTCGCCAGCATCCAATTGGCGGTCGGCGGATTGATGTAGTGGTAGAAAATTCCATTCAAACACATGAGGATAAAGGTGTTTTGCCCCAACCAAACGATTGTTTTTTGGGAGCGGGTCATTCCGGCGATCAGAAGAATGAGTGCGCAGCCCGCTATGGCGGTTAACGGAAAGAGCAACATATGGCCATGAGAAGAAAACAAAATGACCACATAGTTATAAACGTGAAAATTAAACGGGCCTTTGTTTAGCTGGCAGGTAAACAAGACGATTAGGAAAGCAACGACAGCACCCGGCAACAATACTTTCGTCGAAACTTGGTCCACCAAAATTCGCTTGCGTCGGAGATATATTCCCATCAAATAGAATGAGTATAATGTTATCGCCTCGTGGATGAAAAGATAGTTCCAGCCCACGATCCGGCCCTTCAGAGGGTTAAATATATCGAGCTTCAGGTTGAGCAGATACCCCACGACATAAAACACGACTGCTGCAATCAAAATCTTTAAGTTGGATTTTTTTAAAAACCGAAAAGCCCCATAGTGAACCAATTCCACTCCAATTATCAGCAGCAAGAACCACGAAGGAATGCAGAAGGAGGGTAAACCGAAAACGGTTGAAACGAGCCCCTTGGTATAGCCTTCAACGCTGGGCAACACCAAGCCGAAAAATTTGCCGTCAAAGAAAATCGTCGGTACCATCATCAATAGTGTGAAAAAGATAAAAGGCAAAAATCGGGTAAAAAACCGGTGCTTTAAAAACTTGCCGACACCCCATTCGACATCGCTTTCTTTGGCAACATATCCCGCCAGAACAATAAACAGCACCATATGGAAAGAATAAATAAATTTGTATTGACTGGCCGCAGCCGGGTTCTTCAGCAGCATTAGCTCCTCGATAAAGTGGCCATAAAAAACCAATGCAATTGCATAAAAGCGTGCGATATCAATGACCAAGATTCTATTTGTTTTTAATCCAGCACCCATAAAACGATTCCTTGAGCTGCATTGCAGATATTGAGATATATGAAAAATCAGAATATTTCAGATATGTAGATGTAATTCCAAAAATTTTGATTGCCCAAAAACGTGTGCTTGCTTGCCAGAAGTCCAACTATCAATTTTTATCCGATTAATACAGATAGTTTTTGAATACATGCACCCTATCGTATCTGGGAATTAAGTGTCAAATCGAAATCATAAAAATGCGGGATTGAGATCAAGAAAGGGCGAATCCTGATTGCCGGATTCACCCCTTTACGTTGGGATATAATTTGTATATCTCACGGATTTTGCCGGTTGATATCTTGGTTTTCATAGCAGATACATCTACTCGTAGCAGCGATGTGATACGAAAAGATTATATGTAACGTTGAAATCAGCGGCGCAGCTTTTTGCGTCCACTGGATTTATTGGTATGTGCGCTAAAGACATGCCAAAACTCTGAATCAAAAACGATAAGTTTTCCCTGCTCTGAGCACCTCAGTTTCGGCTTTAAGTTCGTGTTTCATGCGTGTTAGGGAATGATCGCAGCTATCATGGCCCGACAGGAAAACCTTGCAGGGGTTGAATTTATTAAGTGCAGTAATGGTGCTACTTAAATCGTCATCGGTAATCCTTTGCCAAACAGGCTTGCCTGTACCTATGACTGTTTGGAATTGAATGCCGGCACGGTTACCTCTTCCACCTGTGATAGGGAAATGAAGTCCGCCTCCGATAATGTAGATAGTTTCTTGGGAAAGACGTCTGACCATCTGCACTATTACTTCTATGGTAGGATGCCCACATCCAGTGAAGATAACCAAGCCCTTACCCTTAAGGTGAGCGAATAGGGCTTGCTCTTCAGTCAAGCCAAAGAAAAATAGGCTTCTGGCCAACGGACCCGTTGTAGCGATTCCGCCTGTCAGTAACCGAGGCCTATCAATCAGTTCGCACTTGAACCCCTCTGCATCAGCTTTATCGGGAAGAAAACAAGGTTTCCCCTTCGGCATCCCCAGTTCTTTGGGCACGGTCACACATTTTGCTCGACCTGCCTTCAAACCACCCATGTGATCAGGATGGAGATGTGAAATGCACAAAGAATCAATCTGGTCCAGTTTTATTCCCAACTTAGCGGCGTTATGAGCCAATGCCGGACGTTCAGGACCGAATCCAACATCATAAAGAAAGGAGCCCTGATCAGACCGAAAAAGGTAGGAGACACCAGCGTCACCCAAAAAATTCTCCTCAGTCTTCTCCTCTACCAGGACTGTCAATTCCAAAAAATTGAGTTCCGGCACATCAAATGGCTCGGTTTGGCGAATGCGGTCCTTATTTAGTTCACCTGCAAGTTTGAGATTCTTCTTGAAGCGTCTGTTTTTGGCTATTAGAAAAGGGACTATAATAGGCGATGCCACTCCCAAAAACGGCCACCATAAGGGGGATATGCGAAATGACATTCAAATCTCCTTTGTTGAATAGAGCAATTAAATTGCTTTGCTTTTCAAAATATAGTAGTAGCCATACTCAAAAATAACCATCCTTGGCAAAAACCAAATATCAGCCGGTTGCTGATAAATTGAGATAATCGGTAAAAAATTGACCTCTTCAAAACCTGTGCTTTCTTGCCAATCTATTTAATTCGACGGTTATCGAACTATGTAAAGATATAATATGAGTATGTCAAAAATTCACTGCCTGCCAACAGTTCATGTACATCAGCAGGTATCTGGCATAA
>JAFDDW010000525.1 GCA_019310665.1 Deltaproteobacteria bacterium | reverse complement strand
ATGAGATGACCAGCGGGTTTTTCTGAAGAAGTCCCTGAACCCGTCGTTTCTGTATCCCCTTGCCTTTGCCGTGAATAATGCGTACCGAACAAAGACCGGCTTTAAGACACTCGGCAAAGTAATCTTCCAAAAGATCGGGAATTTCGCGGGGCAGGAAGGTGTGCAGGTCCAGTGAATCGGCGATGGGTATTTTTACAGGCTCCACGGTTGGTATCCTTAGAGTCTTAGTTGTGACTTCTTTGCATTTAATGCAAAAACTTTTTATTTAATAGACGGAACACCATAATTTTAGGCATTTTAGGCACTTTTGGCATTTTAGGCATTTGTTGGAGAACCTAAGCAGTGGCATTTTAGGCATTTGTTGGAGAACCTAAGCAGTGAATTAGAATCAAAATGGTTATTCCAACCTGTTTGGTTCCGGTTTATCCGGGTTAGCTTCTTAATGATCGTAAACGAACTGATTATGCAATTCCATGATGAAAAGCGGAGTGACTGTTCGTGAACACAGGCGTCCAACATACCATTTTTGTGTGGGGATTGCCCATTTTCGCCTACCTGCTGGGGTCCATTCCCTGGGGGCTAGTTTTGACCCGGTTGTGTTCCTCAGCCGACATAAAGCGTCAGGGAAGCGGGAACATCGGCGCAACCAATGTCAGTCGGGTGGCCGGGCCGACACTGGGCCTGCGCTGACGTTTACCGGTGACGTGCTTAAAGGGGCGGTTCCGGTTTATCTGGCACTGAGATTTGCGCTTCAAAATCAAGGAGTCAATGACCTTTTTCTGTCAGTTGTCAGCCTGGCGGCATTTTTCGGCCACCTTTATCCACTATTTATGAAGTTTAAAAGCGGGGGCAAAGGCGTGGCAACCACCGCAGGCTGCTTGGTCATACTCGCCCCCCTGGCCTGTCTTATGGCGCTGTCGGCGTTTATTATTTTTTTACTCCTGTCCCGCCGCGTATCCGCAGGCTCTCTGGCGGCGGGGATTGTGCTGCCGATTGCCGTATGGTTTGCCACCAATTCCTGGGGAATTACGGGCGCTGCCGCAACGATGTCTGTTTTCATTTTCATTCGCCACACGGAGAACATCAAACGGCTTATAGCCGGAACTGAACCCACATTCAAGGATAAGCAATAATCTTAAATTTCTTTATACGACTATCAGCGCCCATAAAAAAGCAATTGCTCCGGCCAGGATAAAATTGGATTCAACCAGAAACTCAAGCCTGATGCTTGGCAGCAAAACCCCCTGTTCATAGGCTGAAAGGAGAAGCAAAAGAGAAATCGGGCTGGCGATCAGCACAAATCCAAGGTAAGAGATGAGATGAAAAGAACTCAGCAGCAACAGGGTGGCTGCCAGAATCAGCAGCATGATCTTTAAAAGGCGCAGCGATCGTTTCTCTCCCAGCAGGATGGCGATGGTTTCTTTGCCGACGATGCGATCACCCTGCATATCGAGAATATCAAAGAAGGCCGTTCTGACAAATACAATTCCGGCTGTCCACAAAAATATCAACACGCTGATCCAGTAGGCATTTGCGCCCAGTGACAGCGGCGGAAGCAGCGCGGTTACAATTCCCCAGGCCGCGGCAATCATAAACGTTTTTGATCCTGGAATATCTCTAAGTCTTCGGTATTTTCCGGAAAAAAAGCGACCAGGAACGAGCCGACGATTGTATGATAATCCCAGCAGACTCAGAACGAGAAGTAATAAAAACGGTAACAGCCCCAGGGTATAAGCAATTACCAGGCCCGCACCACCGGATGCTATGGCCAGGATTGCCAGCAGCTGTTTGTATTTTATATAAAAATTGGCTCTCTCCGGATCATTGTATTGATCGGCTTTGCTCCCGGTCAGGTGGGCAAGAATGTGCATGGATTGAACGTAGAGCATGGATATCAGAACATAGGGAAACAATTGACCGAATCCTTGCAGCTTTAAGCTGGCATAGCTCAAGCACCCGGCCCCCAATGAAACGTAGATATTGGTCAGCAAGAGCGCCCGCTGCAGTGCGAATAATATCCTGCGCCAGCCTTGCTTGCGTTGGACCTGCAATGCTTCCAGGGCCCGGTATACTTTTTTAATAATCCAGTTGGGAGTGGAGGCACCGGCTGTTATTCCAATATGCCTGGCAGTCATAAGCACATCTGTATCGATGGTATCCAGATCCGTTTCAGATTCTATATGATAGGCCGGCTTGCCGGATTCTCTTGCAATTTCAGCCAACCGGCGGGTATTGCCGCTGTTGCGGCCGCCGACAACAATCACGGCATCGACCGATTCAGCCAGGCGCTTGACTTCCGCCTGGCGCCTTGCGGTGGAATCGCAAATCGTATCAAAAACTTTATAATGAGGATGTTGGGCGGCGGACCACTGCTTTACGGATTTAAAAAACTGGGTGTTCTGGGTTGTTTGTGCGACAATGATGGCCTTTTCAAAGGCTGGAAGCGACTTAATCTCCTCCATGCTGCCGACCACATAGCCCTTTCCCAGGGCGTAACCCAACAGACCGATGACTTCGGGATGATCTTTATCACCGACGATGATCGCGGTGTAATCTTTTTTGGCATGTTTACGAATAATGGCCTGGACTTTTATGACTCGCGGGCAGGTTGCGTCGATGACATTAAACTCGGCGTTATTGAGTTTTTCCTTGGTGGTTGGCGGCACCCCGTGGGCCCGGATCAATACCGTACCCGAGCCCCGGGAGGGAATCTCATCCAGCACGGTGATATCCTTGGATCTTAAAAGATGGAGCACCTGAGGGTTGTGAATCAGCGGTCCATAAGTAAAAATCGGGTTTGAATTCTGATCGGGCGCGTCCAGCACCATTTCAACAGCGCGACGCACCCCCATGCAAAACCCGGAGGTTTTGGCGATGAGTATTCTCATTTGGTGCTTTATTCGATTTGTTTTAAGTAAACTTTGTTATCCACAAGTGTCAGTGAGTGAATCCGGGCTTTTAAGAATTTTTGCTCTCCAAAAATGTTGACGAGCTGAATACCGTCTTCTTGCGGTTCGATGGTATCAACAGACTCCATGACCAGCGTACTGTTTTGGCCTTCAATCAGATAGGCGCTTGCTTCACACATGATGTCTTCCTTTATAATGAAAGGTTATCCACTTTGTAAATGCTTTTCGATGAGTTCCTCTACGAGTTTGGGCAGGGGACGTTGAGCTATCCCAACGACCTCTATATTCTCCTGGGAAAGCGGGATCAGGATTTTTTTTGCCGGGCAGCTTGCTACGGCTTCTGCGATTTTAGGTGTCACCTCGCCCATCATGGCATGGGCCACTATAATCCCAATCGGTCCAACGATAACGTCCAGGGTTTTTACCGTCTGTACAATGGCATTCTCGCCGGAGGCGCCTCGATTGGCCCTTGCTTTAAGCATCTGAGTGGTGGCAATAGCATTGGTGCCCAAGGCTACAATTTCGATGGTTTCCTCAAAAGCGTTCCTTAGTCTCTTGATGATGGTGCTGCCGATCCCACCGCCCTGGCCGTCTATTACACCGATTCGTTTCATTTTAAATGGTTTAATCCACAGATTTCGCAGATTACACAGATTATAATGAATGTGAGGTGGAGATTGCATAATGAATGTGAGGTGGAGATTGCGAAATCTGCCGGGTTTAATTCCCCGCAGCTTGCTGCGTTAGGATTGAATTTATCCTTCATTGATACCCCGTGGCTTGCCGCGGGGAAGTGCATTTTCAAAGTTTGCAAATTTTGGCCCTGTTTTTGCGCTGCCGTTTAGACAAGCGTCTGCCGGGACCTTTCTTTTTTGTCGTCGGCTTCCAGCCCTCATAATCATCCCGGTCGGGTTCCATGCCGGCCATGTGAGCAGACATCGTCAATTTATTTTCAAATTCAAGTGCGCTGATGGTTGCTGCCCCACTGGACGCTGCGGATCGGACGATCTCCTGATCGGAGCTTACCACCAGGGCCTTTTGCTTTTCCCGGTCAGCCATTTTCTTTATCACTGCATCGGCCGACTCACCGTTATGGGAAAATATGATGGCGATTCCTTTCTGTCTGTCCTGCAGCCTTGAAAATTGAGGTGCCCGGGTTCCATCGAAAACGACGGTGATGCGATGGGCTTTTATTTTTTTGTAGGTCGCCAGCATATCAACCAGAGCCTGGCGTCCCAATTGGATATCTTGCAGGTCCAGGACGCTCAGATTGGCTGATTGACGGATTACATTATAACCATCTATAATAATATGAATGGACATCGTCGTCTTTAATAGGTGGTGTTCAATCCCCAGCATCAATCATAGAGTATCCAGCACCAGGGCAATGTCAAAATAAATCTCAAATTCCAAGCACCAAATTACAAATAAATCTCAAAGTTCAATATCCAATGACCAAAACATTCACCGCGGTTATACCGTATCGCTGCACAAACTTTTGTTCACCGTTGATGATGCCATTTGGCACAAATTGCGGTGGAGCATAGGTTTGGAATTTTGAATTTGGGTCATTGGAATTTGTTTGGATTTTGGTGCTTGTAATTTGAAAATTAAAAAACGGCTAATTGGATAAATTTTTTAATTCAGTTAATTATCTGCTTAAATGAGGTGTTTTGTATCCAGCACTTATCGAGTTTTTTTCAGGCGTTGAATCAAGCGGTCAAGATCGTCATTGTTATAGAATTCAATTTCGACCTTGCCTTTTTGCCCGTCCTTTTTAATCGTAATTTTGGTGCCGAAGTGGCGGGCAAGATCC
>JAFDDW010000524.1 GCA_019310665.1 Deltaproteobacteria bacterium | reverse complement strand
ACTTTTTACGCGATCCATGAAATTTAGCGTATCGTGCTGGATATTTTTTATACACTTTTTGGTCTTGAATCCTCAGGGTATTTCCGGTTTCGAATTTTTTAATTATTAATTTGAATAATATTTCCATTGTTATCAAATGGTTACTATCCGATTCAATTTATAGACGATGTGTTGGCACGCTGCTTGTAATAAACTAATTACAAAATCACAAATCGTGATTACCATTTCATTATCCTCAATTTTATTGAGAACCAAAGGAGAAGAAAAATGAATACACCGTTTAAGAATTGGAAAATTTTGTTGATTGCTGCTTTTTCTATTATGGTTATTGCAGCCGGTGCCTCTGCGGACATGGGACGGGGTTACGGCTACCGCGGTCAGATGCACCAGGGGCCGGGCTGGCAGCATGGCGGGTATGGCGCTTCCGGATGGGGAGCTTTCGACAATTTGAGCGAAGAAGATAGCAAGAAGCTGGAAGAAGAGCGTAAAGCTTTTCTCGAGGACACCAAAGATCTTCGCCGGGAAGTCTATCAAAAGCGTCTCGAGTTAGCCAGTGAGATGGCCAGGCAAAACCCGGACGCCGCCAAAGCTGCCACCATACAAAAAGAAATTTCCGATACCAAAGCCCAACTGGCCCAAAAGCGTCTGGACCATATCTTCCGGGTTCGAAAGATCAACCCTGATCTGGGAATGGGATTTATGGGCGGTGGCCACATGAACCACGGTATGATGCACCCCGGAATGATGGGGCGAGGCGGATATGGCTACCAGGGAAATCCCGACTGTCCCTATGGCGGTCCTGGTGGCGGTTACGGCAGAGGTCGGGGAATGATGGGTCCTGGAGGGCGGGGTCGTGATGACTCCCGTCAATATCACAAAGGCCCGGGATCCATGGCAGAGTAATCGGCCTACAATATTTAATCAGGTAATTGGCTGAATATACAAAAGATACTATCTCACTGGAGCCATGAAAATTTCAAACACCAAAAACCAAATTTCAAACAAATTATTGAAATTTGAGATTTACCCTTTCGACTGGGCTCAGGGTGGTGAGCCTGTCGAACCATTTGTAATTTGGTGCTTGGGATTTGGGATTTTATTGCTGCGTGAATACCGGCCATCCAAATACTACTGAAATGAGGTCTAATAAAATGAAACATATTAAATCAATATCAGCAGGGGCAATTACAGCCCTGGCCCTATCCATTGTCTTCTTTTCATCAACCGAAGCCCTGGCCCAATGGGGCAATAATCAGAGCTGGCACATGGGCCCCGGCATGATGGGGGGATGGGGCATGGGGTGGTTTGGAGGTATTTTTATGATGATTTTCTGGGTTCTTATTCTGGTGGGATTGATTTTTCTCATCAAATGGCTGATTCAGTCAACAAACCGAGTCAAATCAGATGCCGGGTACGGCAACCGTGCAATGGAGATTCTTAATGAGCGTTACGCCCGCGGCGAAATCGAAAAGGTTGAATTTGAAACAATGAAATTGGATTTGTCGAAATAGGACTCGGGTAGGCGTTCAAGGGTTCAACGGTTACGAACACAGATAAATATGTTTTATCCTAATCTGGTATCGTTGATTTTCAGGGGGGAGTAATTAAGAGGATGAGTATGATTAACCGACGTCAGTTTTTAAAAATAACCGGTGCCGGGGCAGCAGGCTTTTTAACGTGCGGAATGAGTTCGCTGGTTGACAAAGAAAAGGCTTATGCGGCCGGACAAGCGGATAGTGGATTTACCCCCGATCTGGAAATTGCCCTTAAAGCGACTCCGGCCGAGATCCCGATACTGCCGGGCGATCCCACCGGCGTGTGGCGCTATCAGGGGCAGGTTTTGAAAGGAGACCGGGCAAGCCTGGTAAATCTTGAGAGAAGCTATCTGGGACCTGTCATCCGGACCCACAGGGGACAGAAAGTCCGCATCCGTTTCACCAACGATATTGCCGATAAAACCATTGTCCACTGGCACGGATTGCATGTGCCGGCCGATATGGACGGCCATCCGCGATTGGTAATACCCAAAGGTGAAACCTATGTTTACGAATTCGAGATTCGCAACCGGGCCGGGACTTACTGGTACCATCCCCATCCCCACGGTCTGACCGGTCCCCAGGTATACGGCGGTCTGGCCGGGCTTTTTCTGGTTTCTGATGACGAAGAAAAAGCTGCCGGGCTGCCCTCCGGTGAATATGACATCCCGCTGGTTCTGCAGGATCGCGCCTTTGACAGGAGCAATCAATTGATATACCTGTCCGGCAACCATATGGAGCAGATGAACGGATTTTTAGGCGACTGGATTATCGTCAATGGACATCCGGACTTTAGCCTGCCGGTGGCCACCCGGGCCTACCGGCTGCGCCTTCTCAACGGTTCCAATTCGCGGATATACAGACTGGCCTGGCAGGACGGACACCCGCTGACCGTCATCGGCACCGACGGAGGTTTGCTGGAAAAACCGGTTCAGCGCCGTTATGTCATGCTGGGCCCGGGCGAAAGACTGGAGCTGTGGGTCGACTTCAGCAGCTATGCGGTTGGTTCGGAGACGGCGCTTGTGAGCCTTCCCTTCGAGGGGGGGATGATAGGCGGCGGTCGCATGGGCCGTGGCATGATGGGCGGCGGTGGCTATGTGCTTCCCAATGGCGCGCAATTCCCGGTTTTCAAAGTCAAGGTCAATCGCCGGGAAAAAGCAACTTCAACCCTGCCGCAACGGCTTTCCACTATTAAACGTTATGATCCGGCGGATGCCGTGAACCGGCAATCCCCGAAACGATTTCATCTGGTCATGCGCCGCATGACCTGGACTATCTGAACGGGTAAAAAGGGACAGCATGGAGGTCTGGGAATTCATCAATGAAGGCGGGGGCGGCATGGGCATGATGGGGGGGATGAATATGCCCCACCCCATCCACCTGCACGGCAAACAGTTTCAGGTTCTCAAGCGCAGCGGTGTCAGGCACGAGGGCTATGTGGACGAAGGTTGGAAGGATACGGTGCTGCTGATGCCCGGCGAACGGATCAAGGTCCTGGTAAAGTTCGGCGACTACCCGGGCTTGTTCCTTTATCACTGCCACAACCTGGAGCACGAGGACATGGGCATGATGCGCAATTATCTGGTAGAGAGTTCACCGGCTTCGGTTTAAACCGGGAGGCTTTTCCGATGACAAAAGGATGATCCAGGCCGGGTCGATCGTGTTCATTACAGGAGCATGACGCCATGGGCAGCATCGGCTCCAACTTCCCATCCGGCTGGGGATAGGGCCTTTTCAATTCATTGAATTCATCCGGTTTCCGTCTGTTGTTCAAGGATTGCCGGGGTGCAGCAACCGGATCCAGCACCCATCATGGCCTCTGCAAACAGCCCGATGGCTTCGTACCCCGCAGTCCTTATTTCTTTTATTAAAATTACACTGAATAGATTGCAAGCAGGATATTTTAGATCGATCCTCATTTCAAAACTGTAAATCCCTTTAGAATTCCAGCCAGTTACCTACTCAACTAATTACTCCGCCCTGAAAAATAGCCATAACAGGGTTGGGTATAGTAAATTTGTTCTTTGAAAATTGAAGAAAAGATTTAGAAGTTCGATCTAACAACTTACTTCAGTTTTCAAATAACAATTTGCAACCCTAAATGTGCTATTTTTCAGGGCGGAGTAATTAACCACATAACAATATCTGACATTATGACTGTTTTTTCTTGACAAAGGCATCGGCTTATTTTATTAATTCAATTAATCAATTATTCAATTAATATACATAATACTATAAGGGAGTGCGATGAAAAATCCAAAGCGATTTCTTAATGTGACGAAAAACCCAAACCGGCTTTTTAAGGATGCCATCTATGAGCAGTTTTCCCGTATCGGCAAGGCTGTTTCCAGTCCCAAGCGATTGGAACTGCTGGACCTCCTATGCCAGGGGGAGCGAACGGTCGAGGTTCTGGCCAAAGAATCCGGCCTGGCTGTCGCCAATGCCTCCCAGCACCTGCAGGTTTTGCGGGCCGCGCGCCTGGTGGAAACCGAAAAAGCGGGATTGTTTGTGGTTTACCGCCTGGCCGATCAGGCCGTCTGTGAATTTTACCGCACCATGCGCGTGCTTGCCGAGAGCAGACTGGCAGAAGTTGAGCAAATCAAGCGTCGCTTCCTGGAGGGTAAAGAAGGGATGGAACCGGTTGATCGCGATGAGCTCCTGAAACTCGTCCGGGAAGAAGCGGTGACTGTCCTGGACGTCCGACCGGTCGAAGAATACAACGCCGCTCATATTCCCGGATCCTTATCCATCCCCCTTAAAGAGCTGAAGCTGCATTTGGCCGAGCTGCCCCGGGACCAGGAAATCGTGGCCTACTGCCGGGGGCCATTCTGCGTTCTTTCGGTTCAGGC
>JAFDDW010000523.1 GCA_019310665.1 Deltaproteobacteria bacterium | reverse complement strand
CGGTCTCATTATCCTGAACAATTGCGGGAACAAGCCCGCCCGTTTTGTTAAAATCGAGATCTAGCATGTTGAAATATGATGTTGAATTTGTCGTTAGAAAGAGCTATTATAAATAAATAATTCGAAGGGCCCTGCCGAGAAATTTAAACTTTCTTCAGTAACCGTTACAGGCACTAATGTCAAATTCTTTTTTAAATCCCAAATAGCAGGAAACATATTCCTCCCGAGGATAGTGGTAAATGTCCCAGAAAAAAAGCACATCTAATATTCGAAAAAAGCGCGGCCGTCGTGAAAAAAGAGGATTTTTAAAGACCCTTATTTTGTGGTCCTTCCTGTTTGGCTTAATTTTAATCCTTTGCGGCGGCGTGGCCAGCCTCGTCCTCTATTACTCCATCAGCAAGGATCTGCCCAAGATATCCTCGCTGTCCGATTATCAGCCTTCGATAATTACAACGGTTTACTCCGATGGCAATCGTAAAATCGCCGAATTTTTCAAAGAGCGCCGTATCGTCATCCCCCTGGCGGAAATGCCCCCGATGTTAATCGATGCCTTTGTGGCTGCGGAAGACTCACGATTCTATAAACATCGCGGTATCGATTTTTTAAGTATCGTCAGGGCCTTTTTAAAAAATCTCGAAGCCGGGACCATCGTTCAGGGCGGCAGCACCATTACCCAGCAGGTTACCAAGTCCTTTCTTTTGACGCCGGAAAGAAGTTATAAACGAAAATTGAGAGAAGCCATCCTGGCCTATCGCATCGACAAAGTATTCTCGAAAAAGGATATCCTTTACCTTTATTTGAATCAAATCTACCTGGGTCACGGTGCCTACGGGGTGCAGGCCGCTTCTGAAAATTATTTCGCCAAATCCATCACCGACCTTAATCTGGCCGAATGTACCATACTGGCGGGATTACCCCAGGCGCCCAGCAAATATTCGCCTTTTAGACACCCGCAACGGGCCAAACAGCGCCAGATCTATGTTTTAAACCGGATGGTGGAAGAAGGCTATATTAACAATATCCAGGCCACGGAAGCTATCAACACCCAGCTTGACATCAAACCCCGACGCAACATCTATATCGAAGAAGTCCCTTTTTATACCGAGCACGTGCGGCGTCACCTTGAAAAAAAATATGGCACCGATGTTTTATATACCCAGGGGCTTAATGTTTATACGGCCGTTAACATCGACATGCAGAAAATTGCCAGGGAAGAGATCCAGAAAGGATTGGCCGACCTGGACAAGCGCGAAGGATATCGAGGGCCGTTGCAGCGCATAAAAGCGGAGGAGGTTGAATCCTTTTCACAGACGCTTCAGGCGGAGCTCGAAAAAAGCCCGTTGATTGTGGGTTCCGTCGTCAAGGGCGTTGTGATTGCCGTCAACGACCCCAAAAAGGCCGTTACGGTTCGCCTGGGGAATTCTCAGGGTGTTCTAGCCTTTGAGGATATGAAGTGGGCACGCAAGCCCGATCCCGAGGTGGCCTATTACAAGGTAAAACTAAAACGTCCCTCAGAAGCACTTGCCGTGGGGGATGTCATTCTGGTCAAAGTTAAAGACAAAAAAGAGGGTCAAGACCTGTGGGCGCTGGCCCTGGAACAAGTGCCCGTGGCCCAGTCAGCGCTGATGAGCATTGAGGCCGAAACAGGACTGGTAAAGGCCATGATAGGGGGACGCGATTTCAGAGCAACGCAGTTCAACCGGGCCATTCAATCCCGGCGTCAACCGGGATCGGCTTTTAAACCGGTAATCTATGCCGCCGCCCTGGACAAGGAATTTGAGGATCCGGAAAAAATTTACACCCCGGCGACCGTGATCGTTGATTCCGCTATCGTCTTCACGGATGAGGAACGGGATTTCACCTGGAAGCCCAGAAATTATAAAGAAACTTTTTATGGTCCCACCCTTTTCCGCAAAGCGCTGGTCAAATCTCGCAATCTGGTAACGATAAAGATTTTGCAGGATATCGGTGTTGATTATGCCATCGAATACGCCACCAAACTTGGAATTGAGTCCACTTTAAGCCGGGATCTTTCCATTGCCCTCGGATCATCCGGTATATCCCTGCTCGAACTTCTCAGAGCCTATTCGGTGTTCGCCAACCGCGGCTATCTGGTCGAACCGGTTTTTATCTTGAAAGTGGTTGACCGTGATGGAAATGTTCTGGAGGAAATGGCTCCCGAGAGACGAAAGGTAATTGAAAAAAGCACGGCTTATATTATGACCAACCTGCTGGAAGGTGTGGTCAAACACGGAACGGGCTGGCGGGCAAAGGCATTAAAACGACCGGCAGCCGGAAAAACCGGCACCACCAACAATTTGTATGATGCCTGGTTTGTCGGCTATACGCCCCAGTTTATCACCGGTGTGTGGGTGGGTCTGGATGAAGAAGCGCCCATGGGTAGAGGTGAGACCGGCTCCCGGGCGGCCAGCCCGATATGGCTTGGATTCATGCAGCGGGTGCTGGCCGATAAGCCCGTAAAAGTATTTCAACCACCGGAGGGTGTTGTGTTTGCAAAAATCGATGCCGATACCGGACTGCTCCCGATTGCCGAATCGAAAAACGTGATTTTTGAATGCTTTAAAGAAGGTACGGTTCCCACCGAGTATACCAAAGGCCCGGACGAAATCAGCGAGAAAGAAGATTTTTTCAAGAAAGACATCTAGGAATGACGAATGTCGATTGACGAATGTCGATTGTTTTTTTGATCATTGAATATCGAGTATCTCGCCTCCCCCAGCTTGTCATCTTGCGCACTCTCCCAGCCGGTCGACATCATATCTTGCTTTACCCACCTATTTAGCTATAATAACAGCGTTTAACAACCTTTCTATTAACAGATAACAATTAACATATAACGAATAGCCATGAAGCTTCGTCTCATATTACTGGTGTTATCACTGTTAGCCTTTCTTTCGGCATCCACCGGCGGGTATCTATATTATTCTTCCATCAAAGAATCTGCCCT
>JAFDDW010000522.1 GCA_019310665.1 Deltaproteobacteria bacterium | reverse complement strand
TATGTTCAAGCCGAGCCAAAACCGTTGATGTCAGTTGTCCGTCGGCAACGGACAACTGACAACCGACAACAAGCGCTTGCATGCAGAAATACAGTAGAAATTCTGAGATCTATGAAGATGTGTAACAGTTTTCAGAGGATGCGCAGGTGCTTTGGATAGGGCGTTAAATATTCGAAACCATCCTCTGTTACAACAATAGAATCCCCGACCCGGGCTCCGAATTCTCCTTCAATCGTTATACCGCCGTCCACTGCAAAGGTCATTCCCGCCTGGAGGATTGTTTTATCACCCTCTTTAAACTCCGGGCATTCCAGGTAGGAGTATCCCACGCCCCTGCCGGTGCGATAGCAAATCCCAAACCCGGCGGTTTGATATACATCCAGGGCGGCAAAATGAACCTCTTCCGCCGGAATTCCGGGACGAATCATCTCCAATGCCGCAGCCTGGGCCTTAAGTGCGATTTCGTATATTCCGGCGTGTTCGTCCGAGATACCGCCCACAAAATATTCACGGTCAAATCCAAGCTTAATCTGTTTAAAAAGGGTAAAGGGGCAGAAGCACATGTAGACCGGATCCCCTTTTTTAATGCGCCGCAGGGTGGGGCGGCGATGAACCATCGAGAGATCGGGACCGGATTGAAAGATTTGAAGGTTGTGAATCATCGGCGATAGCAACCTGTCAGAATTCTCGTCTCCGATAAATTCTGCGGCCTTTCTTGTTCCAGCCGTAATCGCCGCCAAGGATACTTCGTACTCGGGTACACCCTCAGCAATTGTGTGGACCGCCTCTTCACACATGGCGACGGCAACTTGTCCGGCCTGACGCATGTCATCAATTTCTGCGGGACTTTTCACCATGCGCATATCCGACAAAATTCCGGAGACATCCTTTATCCTCGAGTCGTCAAATTTGGTCTTTATGTAATCAGATACAATCGGGTGGGTTTTTATGGGCTCAACCCCGACATTTTTACTTTTTAACCCGTTAAATAAATTATCAAGCTGGGTTTGCCATTGGCCGCCAAGGCCGTCCGTCCATTCTCTGATGTCTTCAATCCGGGTCATGTGTGCTGCCATTTCAGCTTCCAGGCCGGGAGTGACAAGGGTGGGAGAACCTGTTTTTGTTATGACTAAAATTGTCGGTCGGCCGAATTCCATGCCCAGGTAACCCCAGATCCCCGAAAGGTAATAAATGTTATCAGGGTCGTGGATAACGGCCAGGTCGATTTTTTCATCGGTCAGTCGTCTCTGAAATTCCACGACGCGCCGGGTTATCATGTCTGGCACGATTGATCTCCTTTCTTTTGGGTCCCCGTTTATCCGGGAAAGCAATCATACACAAATAAGCGCCGAAACGAAACGCTAATTTTAGCTTGACACCGCTGCTCAACTTAATTAATTCTTGTTTGTGTTAATTATAAATAGCTAATATTACGAAACGCTAAAAAAGGAACACGCGCATGGCAGTCTCCGAAGTCGATAATGATAAGCCGGCTGTTCGTTTCGAACAAATCGAGAAAAGTTTTGACGGCGAAACCCTTGTTATCAAGGATCTTAACCTTGAAATTGCACAGGGTGAATTTTTGACGATGCTTGGGCCTTCGGGTTCCGGAAAAACAACGACGTTGATGATGCTGGCCGGTTTTGAAACACCCACGCATGGGGAAATTTACCTGGAAGAACAACCCATCGGCAGCATTCCACCCCACAAACGCAACATCGGTATGGTTTTTCAAAATTATGCCTTGTTCCCCCACATGACGGTCAGTGAAAACCTGGCGTACCCCCTGCAGGTCAGAAGGCAGAAAAAGAGTGAGATTAAAGACCGGGTTGCAGAGGCGCTTGAGATGGTCGAACTCGGCGGCTTTGATGTAAGGTTCCCGGCCCAGCTCTCCGGCGGCCAGCAGCAGAGGGTCGCACTGGCAAGGGCACTTGTTTTTGAACCGCAACTTGTTTTGATGGATGAACCGCTGGGTGCCCTTGATAAGAATCTGCGCGAGCAGATGCAGTACGAAATCAAACACCTTCATGAAAGCCTGAATGTAACCGTGGTCTATGTCACTCACGATCAGAGTGAGGCCATGACCATGTCCAATAGGGTTGCCGTATTTAATGACGGCGTCATCCAGCAGCTCTCAACACCGGATATTCTTTACGAAAAGCCTGAAAACGCCTTTGTGGCGCAGTTTATCGGTGAAAACAACCGGTTTTCAGGAGAGGTGACTGAAATCATATCCGATCGATGCATGGTCAAGGTTAATAGTGGTGAAATTGTCAAAGCCCTGAAAGTCAATGTCCACAATACCGGCGACCGGACAACCCTGTCCCTGCGACCTGAACGAGTTACTCTCAATCCTGCGGAGGGAAGTGTAGAAAACACCTTTGAAGGGACGGTGCAAGAACTGATTTACCTCGGTGACCACCTTCGCACCCGAATTGATGTCTGCGGCAATGATGAATTTATCGTTAAAGTACCCAATGCGGCGGGCAGGTTAGAGCTAAAAAAAGGCCAACAAATTCGAGTGGGATGGATCTCAGAAGACTGTAGGGCGCTGGATTTTCTACCTTAGTCTCCATCTATTTGCTATTTATAACACCTCTAAAATCAATTCGATTAAATCCCAAATAACAAAACTCAAAATCCAAATAAATCTCAAAATACAATGAACCAAATCCAAAACGTGTTTGGATCATTGGAAATTGGAATTTAGATATTGCCCTTCGACCTGGCACAGGGTGGTGAGCTTGTCGAACCATTTGTGATTTGTTAACTGGTGATTGGAATTTCCTTTATTCAGGCACTTAGATTTACTTAGATATCACAGGCTATTTTAGAGCATAATTATGGGATGCGAAACTATGTCGGTTTTATCCCCCGCATTCGTTCCGAACGGCGCCGCAACAATTCCACTGTTGTCAACAGAGCCACCGCTACCGCGATCAGTATGGTTGCGACAGCCAAAATGGTCGGGCTGA
>JAFDDW010000521.1 GCA_019310665.1 Deltaproteobacteria bacterium | reverse complement strand
ACCTTTGCCGACTTTCTACAGTCCGGGTAATCACTTCGTGAACGACAGGGTCTATATACGCGGTAAAGCCGTCAACTGTGCCTTGGGTGATGATATCCAGGGTGTTGTCGCAGCGATGAAAGCCGGCCGGGTTCAGGTTACAGATGTCCCCCTGTCGCTGATCGATGCCAGTTACAGCCGGCCGTATTTCCGTCTCCCGCCAATTGATTCAGACCATCTACCGAGTATCGAGGCGTATTACTACGATGTCCTTTTCAAAACCATCGAAAAAGCATTAGCCGATGCCGACCTAAAGCCGCATGAAATCAACGGCTTGCCGATATTTTTCGGTTCAACATCCAACGATATTCCCATTTACGAAGACACTTACAAAACATCCCGGCATGTCCTTTCACAAACATCCTCGGGTTACGGCAACATTGCCAACGAAATCGCCGGCCATTTCGACATAAAAGCCGGTTGTTACACCTTCACCACCGCCTGTACCTCCAGTGCCAACGGGATTATGTTAGCCGCCGGCATGATGGCCCAGGGTTTTATAAAACGGGCCCTGGTAGTTGGATATGATCTTTTCAGCAATCTGGGATTTTACGGTTTTGAGTCCTTGAAACTGATTTCGCCATCACCCTGCAAACCATTTGATAAGAACAGGGAGGGTATCATCATTGGAGAAGGCTGCGGCGCTCTCATTTTAGACACAAAAAGCAAGGTCCCCAATGATTTTCATTACCTGGGAGGTGCCAATATTTGTGATACTTACAGCGTCACGACCCACAATCCCGAAGGGGATCAAATCGCAGCCGTGATCCGTGAAGCCCTGGACAGGGCTGGGGTTGAACCCTGGCAGATTGACGCCGTTAAGGTCCATGGCACCGGCAGCTACCATAACGATTTAACGGAAGGCAACGGGCTGAACCAAGTATTTGAAAACCAGGTGCCCCCCATCACCGGACTGAAGCCGTTTATCGGGCACACCGTCGGGGCCTGCGGGGTTATCGAATTGATCCTGTTCACCGAAGCGGTTAAATGCGGGTTTATGCCGGCCACCTTGGGATTTAAGGATATCGACGATGAGATAAATATCGAACCGATTACCCAACCGCTTTCAATTCAGACCGGGACCTTTTTGCTGAATTATTTCGGTTTTGGCGGCAATTGTGTTTCGCTGGTGGTTTCAAACCAGCCTGAACACGCCGTACCTTAAATATACCGAAAGTTAACATTAGATCAACCTAACCTAATGATTTTTTACTCAATTAAGAGAGTAAGTCCAAATAAGGATGTATATACACAACTACAGTATGTTCGTCAGCCTACCGGTTGACGATATCAAGATTTACAAACAGGAAATCAGCCGCTATACCGATCTCAAATTCAGGCGGGCCACTAAATTTGTGCTGCTTACCCTGGCGGGAGCTTGTCAGTGTGCTCACGGGCAGGCCATCCAGACGGATGCCGCCGTGTATCTGACCACCGAAAACGGCAATCTGGGCGACGCCGAAACGGTTCTGGATCAGATTTATCACAAAGGCGAATTCCCCATGCCGTATAATTTTATTAATACCATGAGTAATACGGCATCTTTTTATGTTGCCCAAAGTTTTGACCTATTGGGACGAAATTTCACTGTTTCCAGCAAACAGCTTTCCTTTGAAAGAGGGCTTGAATTGCTGCGCAGTGACCTGGGTGCCGGCGTTGTTAAGGAAGCCCTGTTCGGAGGGGTCGATGAAGGCTCTTTTTCAAAATCACAATTTGAAACCAAGTACGGCAGGCCCTTCGGTGATTATGAAATGATTGAAGGCAGTTGCTGGCTTTTGATTAAAGCCGAAAATAGCGGAGCCCTGGGCGAGATTACGGCAATTGAATCGTTTGGCAGTCTGACCCAAACGGCGCAGTGGCTTAAACGTCAGCGTTTTAAGCAACCGGTGATATTGTCCTATGGTCTGTTAATCGACCGCGGTCAAAAAGAATCCCTCGGCCAGGCTGTGCCCCACGAGGCCGAGTTTGACTATATCAGCGAGTATGGATATTTTGATTCCGCCACCGCCTGCGGAATCTGCGGGTTTCTGGACCGCTATGAAAAGGCCTGCCTGGTGCACGTCAACCAGGATTTTCGCGGACAGTTTGTGGTGCTTGTTGTTGAGAAGTATTGAGGAATAACTGCAGAATATATCGGATACTAAAATTGATCGAGTCGTTGATTCGTTACCATGGTTTCAGGTGTCGGGTGTCAGGTGTCAGGAAAAAGCTTTGCAAACGATTTTACTAATTGCCTTAATCGGCTTCTTATCAGCGGTATGGTCATATTGGGATTTTTGTTCCTGCCGCTTCTCTGCCATCGCCGCAGGTCCCTGACACCTGACACCTGACACCTGCGTTTTTTACTTTACAGTCTTCAGCATCCGGTAAATCTGTTTTTCGCTTTCACCGCAAGTTCTCAAAATCTGTGCAATTTCAGGTAGATCAACCTTGGCTTTCTGGTTTTTTACAACCTTGGCGCATTCCAGGGCAAACATACGCCAGCTGTCACCCGCAGCGGTCATTTTGTCCGAGGCTTCTTTCAAAACCGGCATGTCCAGGGTTTTGTGCGCCTCCTGTAAAAAAGCGGCATACATAAACCGGAATCCACCACCGCCGGTTCCGATTTCCTCCTGCATGCGAACGATGTTTCCCAGAAAATGCCGGGTATAACGGTCGTTCTGTTCTCTTGACAGCCTTGCGACCTTACGGGCCAGATGATTGATCCCTTTTATCCCGATCCAGGGAAGGGGTGCATGCAGCATCATGTGGACCGTCTTTTTGATCGATTGCTTAATGAGCCTTTTCAGATCAATGCGGTCGGGGATGTCAATCGGATAGTGAACCAGACCTTTGGGGGCACTGAACCCTTTGGCAAAACGGGCTTTTTTTAAATCTGCTGTTTTTATTCTTTCAAGGTGATCGAAAACCGGATCGCTTACCAGATATTCATCTGC
>JAFDDW010000520.1 GCA_019310665.1 Deltaproteobacteria bacterium | reverse complement strand
GAAGAGGCTGTGAAGCTGGCCCAAAAACATGGGCATGCATTTAAGGCCGAAATTTATATTTTGACCTCACTGATGCAAAGTCCTACGTTGAAAAAAGAGGATATCGATAAAGCTGAAAGCAAGCTTGAAAAGCTAAGAACACCTTTCAAAATAGATGATATTCCCTGTGAGACCCAGGCATCCGTAAATTTCCAGTCTCCTGGCGAGCATTTGGTCTATTATGCAAAAGACAACAATATTGATGAAATCATTATCGGAGTCAGAAGAAGGTCAAAAGTTGGCAAAATGGTGTTCGGTTCCACCGCCCAGTATGTTATCCTGGAAGCACCCTGTCCGGTTCTTGCGGTTAAATGAAGGCGGAAAACAACCTCATTGCATTTATCGTTGCAATTCGCGATTTTCTTGAAGGCATCAAAGACGTTCATAAGGATTAAAAGCCCCCCTAAAAGTTCGGGGTCACTTTGACTGCTGCGCGTGGATCCGTTCGGATGCATCCGGTACATGGATTACGGGTTCCACCTTTTTCAACTCCTCGAGCGGTATATGACACTTGATGACATGCCGGTCATTCACCAACTGATCCGATGGAGTCTCATTATCGCAAATATCGCCGATTCGTCGGTGGCAACGGGTGCAAAACGGGCATCCTTTTGGGGGGTTCATTGCACTAGGCAGGTTTCCTTCCAGAACGATTTCTCGTTTGGTTACTTCCGGATCAGCAATGGGAACAGCGGATAATAAGGCTTCTGTATACGGATGATAGGGGGGCGTAAAAACTTCCTCTGTTGTGCCTCTTTCAAGGATATGCCCCAGATACATGACAACAATGCGATCCGACAGATAGCGGACCACACTTAGATCATGACTGATAAAAAGCAGTGTGGTTTTATGCTTGCGCTGGATATCCATCAAAAGCTCAGTCACAGCTGCTGCCACGGATACATCCAAAGCAGAAACCGGCTCATCAGCAATTACGATACTCGGGTTCCCGGCAAATGCCCTGGCAATACCGATACGCTGCTTTTGGCCGCCGGATAACTGCCTGGGTTTCCTGAAATAAAAATCCCTGGGCAGTTTGACTGTATCCAGCAAAGTCATTACACGATTAAAAATTTTCTTTTTATCGGTCTCAACACCAAATTGTCTGAGAACCCGTGATATCTGTCCACCGATGGTATGGCTGGGGTTTAAAGTGTCAAAAGGATTTTGAAAAACCATCTGCAAAGAACGGACCTGTTTGGTGGAACGGTCCCGAACCTCTATACCTGAAATATCTTTGCCATTATGGCGTATCTCTCCTTCGGTTCCTGCTTCCAAACCCATGAGAACTTTGGCAAAGGTTGATTTACCACAGCCGGATTCCCCGACAATAGCGACAGTTTCACTTTCATGGGCTGTAAAGTTCAGTTCTTCATTTGCTTTTACAAAACGAAATCTTTTACCTGTAATCAGGGCCCTCAATGAGGTATCTTTTACCTCGTAGTATTTCTTCATGCCATCAACATTAAGAACCCGTTTACCGATCTCAAGTGGTTCCTTGGCTGTATCGCCGGGCAGCTCTATTGCATGGTCAATATCTTTATAGCGTAAACAGCGTACACGATGGTCAGGTGCGCTGCCTTCGACATTTTCCATTTTAAAATGCGCTCTATCACACAACCCATGTTCGAAATGATCACAACGGGGACCGAAATAGCAGCCGGTAGGTCGTTCAAAAGGCAGGGGCAGTTGCCCCCGGATCGGTTTAAGGGGAGCCGCATTTTTATCGGCGGTCGGCAAAGGGATACAGGAAAAAAGGCCGTGAGTATAGGGGTGTTTTGGCCAGGTAAAAAGAGAATTTATGGTTCCTTCTTCTACAACTTCACCGGAATACATTACAAATACCCGGTCGCAAGTCTCTAAAATCAACCCTAGATTGTGGGAGATATATATCTGGGACGTGCCGAATTTTTTGCTGATATCTCCAATCAATTTAACAATCCCGGCTTCCACGGTAACATCTAAAGCAGTAGTCGGTTCATCTAACAATAACAAAGATGGCTTAGACAAAAGCCCCATGGCAATGACGGCCCGCTGCTGCTGCCCGCCGGATAACTGATGAGGATAAGACTCCATGATCCGTTCAGGATCGGGCAGTTTGACATCAGTCAGCATTTTTACAGATCTCTTGCGTGCCTCATCTTTAGAAATGTTTTCATGTGCCAAGGGGACTTCTATAAGCTGGGTGCTGATTTTAAGGCTTGGATTTAAAGAAGCAAAAGGCTCCTGATAGATCATTGATATCTCTGATCCTCGAATGCTGCGCAATTCATCTTCGCTTAAAGTGGTTAAATCACGGCCTTTGAACGTAATACTACCGCTTTTGATACCGCCGTTGGCACCCATGTACTGCATAATCGCCATTGCAACCGTCGATTTACCACAGCCTGACTCTCCGACAATACCGATGGTCTCACCCGGCTTGACCGTCAAGGAAAAATCAACTACAGCAGGTATCTCTCCGGCTCGTGTATAATATGAGATGCAGAGGTCTTTACAAATCAGTACAGGTTCTTGGTTGTCATTCATTATTTTTTACCTTTTAATCACGCAATGATATTTCACGCAGCCCGTCCGCCAATAGATTAAACCCTAGAATCAATGAAGATATTGCAATACATGGAGCCAGGGTCATATGGGGAAAAACCATTGCCATTTGCCGTGTTTCATTTACCATCCCTCCCCAGTCAGGATCCGGCGGCGGCAGGCCGAGGCCTAAGAAACCAAGGACACCAATGGTAATAATTACGTAGCCAAGACGCAGGCAGGCATCCACAATAAGCGGACCCCTGGCGTTGGGTAAAATCTCTACCAGCATGATTCTCCAGTCAGATTCACCCCGGGTCTGGGCTGCTGCAACATAGTCGCGATTGCGAAGGTCCAGTACCAGTCAGCGCACAATACGCATGATTCCAGGAGAGGAAGCAAAGGTAATG
>JAFDDW010000519.1 GCA_019310665.1 Deltaproteobacteria bacterium | reverse complement strand
GCGGCGTGCGTTGGCATTGGACGGACGTGAGATATTCGAGGTGAAACTCAATGATGAATACCTCATGTCGTCGCTGTTTCATGCAGGCGAAGTAGCGCTGACCGATCTCGGGTTGGCCGAGCTTACAGGCCAAGGCTGGGATGTCGTGGTCGGGGGATTGGGTTTGGGCTACACCGCCTGGCGCCGGTGATTGATTGGCATCAGCGTGAACTTGTTCCCAATGGCACACTGCTTTCGGAAGATGCGCGATGCCGCTATTACCACCAGGACTTCTTTGCGCTCGCGCGGGGCGACGGCTTCGACCCGGATGATCCGGGGCACCCGTTCGACGCCATACTTCTTGATATTGATCACACGCCTGATGCCCTGCTAAATCCCAGTCATGCAGACTTCTATTCGGAGGAGGGCATGATGCGCCTGCGAGCGTTCCTCAGGCCGGGGGGCGTGTTCGGGTTATGGTCTAATGATGTGCCGGACAAGGGATTTTTGGCCATTCTGTCCAGTGTGTTCGATCAGGTTGATGGACATGTCGTCGAGTTTGAAAATCCGATTCAAGACAAAACGGCGGCCAATGGGGTATACGTCGCCAAGGTTGAGAAAGGCCCTTAGCCGGAACGATTCACCGAAAAATGTCCCCTATTTTATATTTTTTAACCGCATTCCAAAAAGAAATCGTAATCTGTTGATCTTATCTTATCAAATGGAGCCGCAGGCCAAAGTGATTACAGAAGCCAGCAAAATACAGCCGAACGCCGACAGAGGCGATCGGTTTTTCTATGGATACGTTCTGGTGGCGGTCTCTTTCCTGCTGCAGATCATCGGGTGGGGGGCTTACAACAGCTTCGGCGTTTTTTTCAATCCGCTGATGAACGAATACGGCTGGTCCCGGGCGGGTATCTCGGGGGCCGTTTCGGTCAGTTTCTGCATGTACGGTCTTTCCAGCATTGTACTGGGACGGCTCAATGACCGGGTGGGACCCCGGCTCATCATGACGGTCAGCGGTATTTTCCTGGGGGTGGGCTACCTGCTGATGTCCAGGCTGACATCACTCTGGCAGCTTTACCTGCTCTACAGCCTGCTGGTGGGAATCGGCATCAGCGGAACCGACGTGGTGCTGCTGTCCACCATTGCCCGCTGGTTCACTCGCTTAAGGGGCCGTATGAGCGGCGTTCTCAAGGTGGGAAGCGGCGTCGGCATGCTGGTCATGCCGCTGTTTACCAACTGGCTTATCACGGCCTTTGGCTGGCGGACGGCGCTTTTTGTCATGGGTATTGTGGCCCTGATCCTGTTCATCGGGCTGTCCCAGCTGCTGGTGCGCGATCCGGCCAGACGAGGCCTGCGCCCCGACGGTGAGGGCCGGGTGGCGGCCGAGATCGGCCCGGCCGGCGAATCAGGGTTTTCCCTGCGGCAGGTCTTGAAAAGTTTGCAGCTGTGGCTGATCTGTACGGCGTACTTTCTCCTGCTGGTCTGCGTGTTCACAGTACTGCTGCACATCGTGCCCCATGCCATCGACCTGGGCATCCCCCGCGGCGGGGCCACCCGCGTGCTGGCCACCATCGGGGGGCTGAGCATTGCCGGCCGGTTTATCATGGGCTTTTCCAGCGACCGCATCGGAAACAAATGGGCCCTGGCCATCTGCTATGGTTTCCTGTGTGTCAGTCTGGGCTGGCTGCTGCTGGCGGATCGGCTGTGGATGCTCTTCGTGTTTGCCATCGTCTACGGATTTGCCCATGGGGGGTTTTTTGCCGTCATGTCGCCGCTGACTGCCGAGTTCTTCGGAACCGCTTCCCACGGTACCATTTTTGGCATGATAATTTTCGTGTCCACCATCGGTGGTGCCATCGGCCCTCTGCTGGCCGGCTATGTTTTTGATCTTACCGGCAGCTACCGCGTGGTGTTTTGGGGCCTGCCCCTGATCAGCACCCTGGGCCTGGCGGCCACATTGATGCTGCGTTCACCGGCGCGACGTTGAAATGACCCCAACCAAATCGTAGTCCCGATAACCCCGAATCAAGCGGGTTGAAAAAAGATCTTGACTCGTCTTGTCAATTGGCTTGCCGCTTTTTGTCTTTCTTTATCGTGTCCCCTGGGATTGGCGGCTGCGAAAGACAATAGGCAATGCCAGGGGGGTGTTATGAAACTACCACTACCAAAAGTGGTATTCGCTATGCGATGATCGAAGCTGGCCATATTGGTCAAAACCTGTTTCTTCAGGCAGAGGCACTGGGCCTGAAGGCCGGAAATGTCGGGGCGTATCATGATAAGGAACTCATTGAGATTATGAAGATACCCTGTACACACGAGCCTTTGCTGATCATGTCGGTCGGTTATGCAGCCTAGGATCCAGATCAGGCCACTACAAGGTGGTTGTCGGGCAACAGCTCTCGCAAGACAAACTGTCGGTGCAGGGAGGCCGCCTGATAGAAACGATACAGATTGGATTTAAGTGCCGCTCTGGAATCTTCGCGACTGTTCATGTTAGCAGCCTCCTGCATCCAGTTTTCCGGGCGATATGTAGGTATCTGAAACGGCTTGCCACCCAGGTTCCCGTTCTTTGCCGCCTTGCGCCATTGCTTTATGCGGTCTGCTTTTTTACCCTGATAGGCAATGATGGCAACCACTGTGTCTTTTATATCTGTGAACTTTACGCTATCCCCGGCGGACAGTTCCGAATTGCTTTTTCCGAACTGGCTGAACAACTGGTGCAGGGCCCGACAGCCATCAAGAAAATGCCTGGGATTATCCCTTTCTACCCGCAATCTTTTCGGATATTCGTACTCAAAGCTCCATTTCAGGTAGGGCCGATCCGGATAGGTGGCAACGGCCCCATGTCCCAGCGCACCGGAGATAGTTTCGGCCAGCCACGATTTCACATTGGCGATCAATCCGCCACCTTTGCCATAGCGTCGGAAGAAATCCTCCGCCTTACCCTGGATATAGTCGGCGATATCGGGATCCAGGCCCTGTTCGAATTCGAAACTGTCGTTATCTATCTTATTGCGTCTGGAACCGACACCGGAAAATCCCCAGTGCGCAAACGTATCCGCGTAGATATGGGCGGCAATACCGATCAGGTATACGCCAATATCCTGTTTTGCATATTTAAGATGATTTTTGACCATTGTTCGGGAGATGAAACTGTCTTTTCTGCACAGGAGACGTTCGGAAAACGTTTGCCCTTCGTTGCCCGGTAGAAAGTGGAAAGGCACCCACACGCGCCGCTGATCCGACGGATCACGGTTTCTGACTACACTGGAGGGGTGGTGAGCAGTGGCTTGGGAGTCTATCCTGCCGCCATCCTGAAATTCAATGTGGAAACTGGCCGCATTGTCATCTACAAATTGGGCGGCTGTCGCAATGATCTTGCAGGCTTTGGATGTCAGCCCGGCAGTTCTGGCCAACGCATATGTTCCATAATAGTGCATGTCGAGTTGCATGACAAATTCCTCCTTCCCTGCTATAGGATTGATCAAACAAGATTAGACTTTACTCCGCTTAAACTATTAACCCATAACAGTCAAGAGCAGATTGACCCCCTTAGCCTTCAGACCCCTTTATACGTGCCACAAAAATGAATCTGCAGTCAGGTCATCCAAAATCTGGACCTAATAGCGTGGGTTTTAGAGACACGGAGATTAAAATGAGTTTAGCAATTAACACTGTCGGAGA
>JAFDDW010000518.1 GCA_019310665.1 Deltaproteobacteria bacterium | reverse complement strand
CGACGAAGCCTGTAACCTGTAACCACTTTTATTCATTAGGTTCAATTTTTATAGCGTTCGCAAACTCCTTTCCCGCCTCGTAGGCTTCATCCACATATTCGGGAAATTTAAGCACATCGCCCTCAAAGTCAAGACCCCGGTAGAGCAACGCTTTCCACAGTTCCATATCAATCACATCAAAGAAATACTTAAGGCTGAGAAGGATGCCGTCAAAGAGCTTTTTCCCTTTAGTGGCGCCCACCGCAATAAAAAGACCTTTTCGCTGGGTGTTGGGTTGGCCCTTGCGCGTTTCGTCAATCCAGTATTTTTTAACCCAGAGGGATTGAAACCGATCCATGAGGATTTTGGTGTGGGCACTGACGGTATAAAAAAAGACCGGTGAGGCCAGCATTAATCCCTGGGATGCCAGGATCTGGTTCCGTGCGGTTTGAAAATCATCCTTTAATTGGCATTCCCCGGCATTCTTGCAGCCATATATTTCAAGGCAGGGTGACATCTTCAGATCTCTTAAAACAATTTCTTCAACCTCGGCACCGCCGTCTCTGGCGCCTTCAACTGCTTTTTGCAGCAATGTCGCGGTATTGCCGTTCCGGCGAGGACTGCCGTAGATGGCGATTATCTTTGGAGTAGTCATCTCTCTGCTCTTCCCCCAAAATTTCTCATTTAAAGGCCTTGCGAAGGTTGAGCCCGTTGAGTCCGTTGAGCCCGTTTAGCCCGTGGGCCGGTTGGCCGGCTAAAAACCCTGACGTATTCCTTATTTTAACGGGCTAAACCGGCAAACCGATATTTAAATCTCCATAACCAGCCCTATCGGGCAATGATCCGATCCAAAAATATCATTGTTAATAAACGCCTTTTTAATCCAGCCCCTGTCGATAATGTCTTGGGTGACAAAAAAATAATCGATCCGCCACCCGACGTTGCGGTCGCGGGCCTTGAAGCGGTAAGTCCACCACGAATATTTAAGCGTGTCGGGGTGAAAATGGCGAAAGGTGTCAACGTATCCGTTTTCAATAATCCGGTCGAGCCAGTCGCGCTCAATCCGCAAAAATCCCGATGTCTTTTCGTTTGATTTGGGGTTCTTCAGGTCGATTTCATTGTGGGCGATATTGTAATCGCCGGTAATGACAAGGCTGCGGCCCTGATCTTTTAATTCGTCGGTATAGTCGAAAAACGCTTCGTAAAAATCCAGCTTATACTGCAGTCGCTCTTCGCTCATCTGGCCGTTAGGAAAATAGACATTAAAAAAAACGAAATCATCAAAATCCATTTCCAGGATACGTCCCTCGTCATCAAATTTGGGCATACCGATACCGTATTTTATACTTTTCGGTTTTACCCGCGCGTAAGTGCCGACACCGCTGTATCCTTTTTTAACCGAGGCATGGGACCAGTGAGCTTCACAACCGTCGATATGTTTCATTTCTTCGGTAAGCTGGGGTTCCTGGAGTTTGGTTTCCTGGAGCGCAAAGATATCGGCATCCAGTTGTTTAAATATGTCGAAATAGTTTTTTTTTACAACCGCCCGCAAACCGTTGACGTTCCAGGAAATCAACTTTATTTTCTTTTTTTTGTTAACCACGACGAAAACCTCTCAGCCTAAATGAGGGTAAAACCCATTTAGTACCTTATTAATTATTTTTGTGCATTTTGTGGCAAGAACTTTTTGTGTAAAAATTAAGTTACCCCAAGAAATGCCTAAAATGCCTAAATTGCACTAAAGTGCCTAAAATTAAGGTCCGCCTCCGGCGGATCGATTTTATTATAAGAAAAAAGCAAGGCATGCTATTATATTCTCTTACTGATTTCTGATTTTTGATGCTGAAAATACCAGGCGTTTATAATAAAGACGGAGCGAAGCGACACCACAATTTTAGGCATTTTAGGCACTTTAGGCAATTTAGGCATTGATCAAACTTTAGGCATTTTCCAGTTTATCCGGGTTAGGTGTTATTGGTTTGTTTTTAAATTGGGATTTCCAATATCATTCCGCCACCAGTTTGCAAAGCCGTTCGACAATCTGTCTGGATTGGGTCTTTTCCATCACCCCCAGAACTGAACGCAGACACTCCCGGATAATCGCGGTTTTGGGCCGAGATGAATCCAGCTGGGCTTCTAGGGTTTTTAAATCGGCCATCAATTCGCTCAGGGTATCAAACTCCAGACCCAGTGAGCCGGTCTGGTTTTTCAGCTCGGAGACAACCTGACCAACCGCCTGCCGCCCGCCCGAATTCAATACGGGCTCATCGCCCAGTTTTGTAAATCCGGAATTGTCTGGAGCCAACGGCCCCATTAATTCCTGGACCCTCGCGGATCCATCGGCACTGATTCCGATCCCGCCCGAAAGCGTGCGGATCTCAACAAGCTGCAGGCCCATCAATTCCTGGGCCACGGTGGAAGCAGTATCCCGGTCCATACCCAGCAGCTCTCCAATATCATACATGGATACCTGAATAGACCCATCGCCCTTGGTCTGCTCAAAGAGTTGGATTAAAAATTGCTGCGCGGCTTCACTCGGTTCGCTGTGGGTCATGGTGTCAGGTTATCCCTTCTATCTGGTGGCTGGCTTCTCGATGCTCGATGCTGGCTTCTCGATGCTCGATGCTGGATACTCGATGCTCGATGCTGGCTTCTCGATGCTCGATGCTGGATACTCGATGCTCGATGCTGGATACTTGATACTCGATAACAACGATGCAGTTTCGTCTGACTGTCATCGAGTATCGAGAATCCAGCATCGAGTATCATGTATACAATATCCAGAATTGCGTATAAAGCATCACAAATCCAGCTACTTTTCCACAATGGCTCTAATAGCCTCCTTAATATCCGGATACTGAAATGAAAACCCATGGTTTAATATTTTATCGGGTATCGTGCGCTGGCTGCCCAGAAAAACGTCACCGAACTCACCCATGGCCAGGCGGACCATAAACGCCGGTGCCGGCATGAAGGACGGGCGGTTCAAAACCTCACC
>JAFDDW010000517.1 GCA_019310665.1 Deltaproteobacteria bacterium | reverse complement strand
ACAGCACATAAGCGGCTGCGGCCAGACCCATGGGCGCTCCGGGATGGCCTGAATTAGCGGCCTGCACTGCATCCATCGCCAGGGTTCGGATCGTATTGACACATAAGCCATCAATTGCACGTTGAGTTCCTGTACCTGCCTTAACCATAACTTTCATTCTCCTTTCGTGATCTGGATATAAGCTTAGCACCTTGCGAACTTAAAAAAATCTTTTGTAAAAATAAATGTCTATCCACTTAGCCACCATCTTGCAAAAAAACAAGAATAATTTCAGTTTTCAAGACCAACTTTTAAGCATTCACTTCAAAGCCTCCCCTGCGGGATCGTATAAAACATCCGGTGCGATCTCGGCGACCACCGTTTGGCCGAATATTTCAACCTCAAGTTTAGTCTTTTCAGGGACCTGATCCAGGGGCAGATAAGCAAAGCCGATATTTTTCCTGACGGTATAACCATAACCGGCGCTGCGCAGGCGCGAGATGACTTTGCCTTCACGGATGACGGCTTCCCCGCCATAAAGTGTGAGATAGTCTTGGCCGCCGATCACGAGGGTATGCAATCGCTGCTGGATACCGTCGGCCTTTTTTTGCAACAGGGCCTGGCGACCGATAAATTCACCGGCATTCAATTTGACACAGAAACCCAATCGCGCCTCATAGGGGTTTTCGCTGGCAGTGATATCGCTTGTCAGGGCCACATAACCTTTTTCCAGACGCAACGCATCCACCGCTTTATAGCCGAAGGCTCTTACACCGCTGTCCTGACCTGCCTGCCAAAGACGGTCCCAGACAAAAATACAACGGTCGGCCGGAACATAAAGCTCCCAACCCAACTCTCCGGTGTAAGAAATCCGCTGGGCCAGGACGTCTATACCGTTGATGTCGATAACCCGGGCCGTCATATACGCCAGTGCCGCATCGGATACATCACTGTCGGTTACCGCCGACAGTAGATCACGGGAACGGGGACCGCACAAACCGATGACCGCGAAATCATCGGTCACATCCCGGATAGCCACAGGCGGATCGCCGGACTTAAGGTGGGTTCGAATCCATCCCAGATCTGAATCCACAAAGGCTGAACCGCTGATAACCCGGAAATGGTTATCCGCCAGACGGGTGGCAGTCACATCCCCCACAATTCCGCCCTGTTGATCCAGAAACTGGGTATAGATGACGGCCCCCTCCGGCCGATCCATATCGTTGCAGGCCAGCCGCTGCAACAGGGGCAGAGCCCCAGGGCCTTTAAGGTCAATTTTCCCGAAGCTGCTCATGTCGATCATGCCCGCTCGCTCGCGGACTGTCTCGCATTCTTTGCCGACGGCATCGAAATAGGCCGGTTTGTCCCAGCCTCCCCATTCTCTCTGATCCTCACCGGCTAATCGCCAGCTATGGCCGGGATTGAAATAGTTGACCCGTTCCCAGCCGTTTTTGGTACCGAATACCGCTCCCAGATCCTGCATCCGTTGATGCAGGGGACTGATCCGCCGCGGGCGACAGACGGTACTTTCATCGTGGGGATAATGGGTGTAGTAATAATATTTGTAACATTCCCGGGCCCGCTCGGCTGCATAAAAAGGGTCATGGTAGTTGCGGCTAAAGCGCCAGGCTCGATAGGCATAAAGATCCCATTCGGTTTGGCCGTCAATAATCCACTCGGCCATTGCCTTGCCGATACCCCCACCCCCGCCGAAGCCCTGCATCGAAGACGCACAGGCCAGCCAGAAGCCCTTGCGGTCGGGCCATTGCCCTAAAAGGGGACCGGCATCCGGAGTGAAGGCATCCGGGTGGGCCACAAGCCGAATCATCCCGGCTTCGGCCAAAAACGGCATGCGTTTAATCGTATCCTCCAGCATGGGGGCAAAACGATCTATATCACTGGGAAGATCCGAAGCCTCGTGTTCCCAGGGAACGCCGTCGATCCAGCAGGCCGACGGATCGAGTTCCCAGCCCCCCACCAGATACCCTCCGCTTTCGGGCCGGCCGTAAATCAGATAATCATAGTCACGGAAGGTGGGGCTTTCACCCGGAATCTCGTGGCCGTCCACCGATTCCAGAGCGATATGCTGGTGAATTACCGGGGTGGAAGGAATGACAACGCCGGCCATGGCAGCCACCTGGGCACCCCAGATCCCGGCGGCATTGACGACCACCTCACAGCGAATATCCCCCTTGTCTGTTTTTACACCGACGACTTCCCCTCTGGCTGAAATTTCGATTCCGGTTACGCGGGTGCGGGTATAAACTTCGGCACCCAATTGCGTGGCGGCTTTGGCCACAGCATAGGTGGTTTCATGGGGGTCGATATGCCCGTCCTCGGGCAAATAGAAGGCGCCGTATAGATTTTCAGGACTCATCCACGGGATCAGTTCCAAAGCCTCCTTTGGTGAAATAATTTCCACATTCAGGCCGATGCCTTTGGCGCGGCTGACATTGCGCTGCATGGTTTTGAGCATTTCAGGACTGGAGGCTATATTGACACTGCCCACCTGGCTGTAAGCGTTAAGCTCTTGATACAACCCGGCGCTGTACTGACGCATGCGCATGATCGTCGGTGAGGTATTAAACTGGGTCAGCATGCCGGCGGCATGACAGGTGGCCCCACTGGTCAGTTCTCCTTTTTCCACCAGAGCAACATCGGTCCAACCCGATTTCGCCAGGTGATAAAGAACGCTGCATCCTGTAATGCCACCACCGATGACTACAACTCTGGCTTGATCAATCATGGTTTGGGCTCCTAATTACTTTTTTATCCAGCGAGGTACCTGGAACTTGTAATCTTTATACGGTTTGAGCGGTGGGTCTGTGTAAAGCGCAACCAATTGTCCGTTTTGCACCTGGTAGTGAACGATAGGAGCAGCGGGCTGTGCATGTATGGTATTGTTCTCACCGAATTTGATCTTGCCCTGTAATCCGTCGTAACCGGCTTCTTTGAGATGCTTGTTAACTGCTTTAAAATCATATTCATCTCCTACGGCTTT
>JAFDDW010000516.1 GCA_019310665.1 Deltaproteobacteria bacterium | reverse complement strand
TGGTCTCGCATATAGGGCAATTTCAGGTATTTCAGGTTTGTTTCCAACTGATTTTGTGGGTTATTTTTTGTCGTCATGGGTTTTCCTTTCGTAAATGGACAAATCGGGTTGTTCAATGTCGATGTCGAGCAGATCTTCACTACGGGTAAGATGCAGCGCACCGGGTTCAGGTAGACAGCGAGAGCGCTGTTCAAGCAAGTTGGCGATATACTCACATGAGAATGCTTGGAAGGTAAAAGCATCCTCCAATGCCCGGGCTACCGCGTTAGGGTCGTATATCTCGCTTAAGGCTACGATTTTTTGTACGTGGTGCTTGGGGTTCATCCGCCGTTGTTCCAGCTTGTAGTAATACTGCTCGGCCTTAGGAGACAGGGATAAAAAGCGCATATAAATTTTCTGGTCACGCGCTTTTTTACGCTGGATCAACAGTTGCTTGGGATGATCCGGATCTTCAAAGTCCTGATGACGATCATAGCTGCGGACATGGCGGGCAATCAGTTGGTTCTCGCTGTAAATGCAGAGCCTGTCCGGATAGGTCTTTAGCGTAAGTCTGGCGCCGGCATACTCGGCCGGAACCGAGTACCGGTTGGCATCAAGGGTAATGCGGAACTGGCTGGAGGCTCTAATCTGTGAGACCGTGGCGATATCAAAGGCATTGGCCGGCAGTGGGTTTAAAAATGAGCGTTCTTTTTCAAAGCGTTCAATCGGCTTTTGACGCGTTTTCCCGTGGATGCGCACATTGGCCACAGTGGCAAGCCAGTGCCGGGCCGCAGGATGTATGGCGGCAAAATCCGGGATATCAAGACCGGCCAGGAAGTTTTTTTTAACATAGCCGACACCGTTTTCCACCCGGCCCTTCTCGTTTCCCGCACCGACATTGCAGGCGGCAATAGAAAAGCCGTAGTAGTTGGCAAAATCAAAATATTTGGGGTTAAACACCGGTGCTTCTCCGACGATGCGTCGGAGGACGGCGGATTTCAGATTGTCGACCATTATTTTTCGAGGCACACAGCCGAAGAAGTCGAACGCATTTTGATGACAGGCCAAAAAGTGCTCCATGGTCTGAGAGACGGTAAACTCAACGTACATCAAACGGCTGTAGCACAGGACCATGACAAAAAAACTGAGCCTGCGACAGGTCGAGCCCACATTAACAGAACCGTATGAACCCCAATCGACCTGGACGCATTCACCCGGAGCAAAAGAAAGCATTAAATACGCCTTTGTTTTTGGCGGTCGTACTTTACGCACATAATCTTTGACAATGGTGTAGCTGCCGTCAAAACCATTTTCCTTAATACGCAAAAGGATTTGCGCGGCTGAATAGGGATATTTTTCGAGCATCTGTAGGATTTGATTTTTGAAGGGATCAAGTTTACTCGATCTTTCGGATGGTTTTCGCATGCGATAGCGTTTTTCATTCAGCCAGTTGTTAACGGTTTTATAGCTCAAGCCCATTATTGCGGCGACCTGATTGCAATTAAGGCCATCTTTTTCATGATAATTTTTCATTTTCATATAGGTTTCGTAATCGATCATGAGTTTTCCTCCATGGCCTTTTTGAGGATACTGCCCAGGCTAAGGGGTGCGTCCATGGAAAATCTTTTAGCCGTACAGCTGATATCCAGGTTAAGGACTTGGTAAAGCGGCTTTTGCCAGGCAATCATCTTGTTTTGAACGAGGTTGCTCCTGGCGGTTTTCAGCGTGCTTTGATCCATGCAAAGGCTCTTCATGATCGATTCGTCACCATAATAGCTTAAGCCCTTGGCATCACTGACGGTAACCAAAAACAGGTATAATGCGGCCGCGGGATGACTCAATCTTTCGATGTGACGATCACGGACCAGTCGGTGATCGACCCAACTGAACTGTTTGGGAACTTTTCGGATGCGATTTTTCAAAATAGGGGTTTTTGATATCATTCCGTCCTCCTTTTGTTGGGGTTGCAGGATTAATAATATCCTGCCCCAATTGTTGCAGGTGACGGACGGTTTTGGCTATGTCATCTTGTAACGCAAGGCCGGTAATATTGGCAATTAATCCTATTAAAACGAAAGGTTGTGGCTTTAAGAGATCTTGTAACGCAATAGATCCCAATTCGTTAGTATCATCAATATTTACAGTATCTTGGCCGGATAAGGGCTCTTGTAACGCATCTTGGGTTTTTTTCCAGTAACCGGGATTGGCCTTTCGCCACTGCTGAACACGAGTGACGTTTTCTGGGCAGCGGAAGTAATCGCGGTTCTCCGGTTTTTTTAGCCAGCGGTGCTGACTGTCTTTTTTGCTGGCCTTGCGGCAGTCAGGTTCCCGACAAAATTTTTGGCGATTGCCGTTGCGTGGGTCGGGTGGAAATAACATCCTACAATGTTTACATCTTTTCTTCTTTATGATCCCCATGGCTTTTGTTCCTCCAAGGGGATAAAATAAGAAAAAATGCTGGTAAGTTAAACCATGGCGAAGAAAAAACAGGATAAAGAAAAGGGAAGAAAAGTTTTATAAATTGAATTTTTGGAAGAAGATATTGAAGAAAATCTAAGCAAGTAATTTGGTAGTTTCAAACCGCTGAAGAATAGGCCTTATCGGAATGCCGCTGACAACATTGTCCTGAAATTGAATCTCCATTGGGTCTTGCCCGCGATTGATACAAACGGCGTCGTGCAACGATTTTGAGTTGATTTGTTGAATCTATCCTGATCCGGGTTCCGCCACCTTTTTTGTACCGACTACCCTTCATCCGAATCTTGGCCGATGCTCATCCAGAAAATTTGATTCGACTTTTTCTGTTGGAAAATCGATAATTTTTCGCAATGCTTCTTGCCAGGTATGCCAACCGATTACCCAGAAGAAAGGAGGATCCCATGAAAATGCCGACCAAAGCCCGCTCCATCGAAAAAATTGTCGAGGAACAGATCCAAAAATGGAACGTTACCCGGAGAAAAAAGGAAATAGATGAATCGGTTTATCCAGTGGTAACCATCTCCCGG
>JAFDDW010000515.1 GCA_019310665.1 Deltaproteobacteria bacterium | reverse complement strand
GCTTTATCAAGCGCAAAATGGGGAATCTCGTCTTTGCCGAACACGATGCGGTTGGCTGTCTTTAAACTGTTGACCGGCGTCAGATCAAATTCCAGAGATGTTCCGCCGCCCATGCCTTCAAGCCAGTCGTTCAGCATCTCCGGGAAGGTCCCGCTTCTGGGCGGACCGAGATAAAGAATAGCGCCCGGTTTGCCTTTCAACTCTTTTAGTTTATCCGCCAGCTGTTGTTTGCCTGCCTTCCAACTGATACCGAGCCTGCCTTCGCTTCTAACAGCGACCGGAGCGGCCGCCCTTGAAGGGCTGTAGAGTCCCTGGAGAACGGACTGCCCCTGCAGGCAGATTCGTCCTTCATTTACCGGATGTCGGGGATTTCCTTCGGCCTTAATCGCTCTTCCTTCGCGAGTCCTTACGATTAACCCGCAAGCGGCGGAGCATTCACCGCAGGTCGTGGCATAATGGGTGGCAACACCGGACACATAGTCATAGGGAGGCAATTTTAATGGAATCAGTTTTTCGATCGGATCGGAGCACCCGGCAGTAACCACCGTTGCTCCGCCCAGAGCGGACACTTTCAGGAAATTTCTGCGGCTAATGCCTTTTTTCATCCCACCCCCTATTTATTTATGACACGTGTAGCAGTCTTTTGATCCCAGCAAAATTCCGTCCGGTTGTTTTGCCGCTGCCTCCTTCAAAATTTTTCCGCCCCGGGTCTCCCGAACCGGACCGGCTATTTTCCCGTTAACTGCCGGCCGGCCCTCAATATGGCATTTCAGGCACCACCCCATGCTCAAATCAGTAATCATGGTCTGGGTGGATAAAAGGTCGTGCTGATTAATCTCCCCGTGACAGTCTGTGCAGTCAAAACCGGCTTGAATGTGACGCTTATGAGAAAAATAAACAAAATCGGGTACATCATGAATTTTTTTCCAGGGAATTGACTCTCCCTTTGGTTTGAATTCCAACAGTTTTTTGATGGCATTCTGATATTTAATGGCTACCTGCGGGTCTTCATCAGAACCGGCAACCACACTATGACATCCAAAACAGCTGGCCATGACGGGAGCGCCGGAGTTGATCGAACGGCGAGCGTAGATATGACAGAATTCACAAGGAACCTCGCCCTTTTCGATATGGATTTTGTGGCTGAATTCGATCGGCTGGCTGAATTCGCCCGGCGGGTCGGGTTCGGTTGTCTGGCCGGGTTCAGTTTTCTGGTCGGTTTCGGTCGCCAACCCAAATAGCGAAAAAAAGAATACCGGTAAAATGATTAGTAGAAGTAAAATGATCAGTAAAAATGGTTTAGACAGTATGTTTGTTTTTCGCCTTCGCCATGGATAAAAATTATCTTTCAACATAACCGCCACCCAAAATGGGAAAATATTGGTGAAAAAGATTCAGGCCCGCTGGCTTTAATTAACTTTTCCCAGTACCTCAGATGAAATTACCAAACGTGCATCTATCTTGCTGCATAACGGCTTTTATAAGGCAATTAACCTCTGTCTTTTTCTTTCCGAGGACCTTAAAAAGCTCCTTTTGCATCTGGGTTGAAGTTAACGCAACCTTGTTAACCATTGGATAATATAGAAATGAATCAAGAATTATTATTAAAACAGCTATTACGAAATCAACATGCAAAGAAGTGATGGGTCGTCTATTCTATATCCTCGAATAGGGAGGCAGTCGAAATGAAAAACTCGGCGTTAAAACGGTTACAGAATCATTTATCCGTTTCAGATGTTTCTAATGCAAAAAGACTGATTATCATTGGAATGAATCAATAAAAATATAGTCCATAAGTATAGATTCTGTATGTATGGTTTTCAATTATAGGAAATGTATGTCTCATTCTTTGAATTAAGTCAAATTCTAAAATTATCGATTGACCATACTCCAAGATTTTAGAAAAAGAAAATAGGGTGAACAATGTATTTTATAAGAAAAAAATAAGTATTTTTAGGGGTTAACAGTCACCCAACCGGGTTGTATCCATTTTGTAAAAGTTGTTACAAAAACATCCGGTATACTTTTGATCGATATTTAGAGGCTTAAGAAGTTTTAATTGACGAAATTCTAAATTTGCGGTATCGAGTATCAACACAACGACACGGATCCAGTCTCGTAACTTATTCTTCGATTTTCTACTGCTATAAAGAAAATTTTATTCTTAGCAAATTTAGAAAACCCCTTTTGACCCCGCCACAAGGAGGCCAACCCATGGAAATAAACGCCAAAACCAAGATCGATGAAATGTTAAAGCACTATCCCTTTCTGGAAGATTTTTTAATCACGCTCTCTCCCAAGTTCAAAGGCCTGAAAAATCCCATCATGCGCAAAACCATGGGTAAGGTGGCCTCCCTGGCGATGGCAGCATCGATCAGCGGACTGAAGCTTGACAGTTTGATATCCTCCCTGACGGCCGAGATTGAAAAGCAAGGCGGCCAAGATGCGACCTCAGGTGAAGCCGCTCCCGCTTCTCAGGGTGAGCCCCTGACGGATCCCCAAGAACGGCAGGCCGCCCTTAAGGGAATCATAAAAGATCTTCACGACGGTGGAGACATGGAAACCCTTAAAACAAGGTTCAGAGATCTGATCCAGGGCGTGGACGCTCCTGAAATCGCCAAAATGGAACAGGAGCTCATGAATGAGGGGATGTCCGCCGAAGAAATCAAGCGTCTTTGCGACGTTCATGTCGAAATCTTCAAAGAGGCCCTGGAAGAGCAGGACCTGCCGGAGCCGCCGGTGGGCCACCCGATCCACACCTACATGATGGAAAACCGGGCGTCTGAAAAAATCATGAGTGACACCAGTATCCTCATGGGGCTGCTGGGCCAACCTCCCACAGCTGCAGCCTTTGAAGAGCACCGCCAAGCGTTGGGAGAACTCATCGAACAGTTGTCTAAAATCAACACCTACTACACCCGTAAGGAAAACCAGCTTTTCCCCATGCTGGAGGCCCACCACTTTACCGGCCCCTCCCAGGTGATGTG
>JAFDDW010000514.1 GCA_019310665.1 Deltaproteobacteria bacterium | reverse complement strand
CGCAATATTGAATTTTTTTATTTTACGCCACAGGGTTGTGCGGTTGATATTAAGTGCGGCGGCAGTTTTTCCTTTATTCCAGCTATTTTTTTGCAGCATCGCCAGAATCATTTGTTTCTCGCTGATTTCAAGTTCTTCACCCGGCATATGGGTTTCACCAGGCGGCCACGACCGCAAAAGTTCCTGCTGGAGTGCCAGGGGCAGGTGGTGCCGTTCGATGGTTTCGCCCTGGCAAACGATCAAGGCATGCTCGATAATGTTTTCCAGTTCTCTGATGTTGCCGGGGTAATCGTAATTTAAAAGCATCTCCATGGCATTGTTTGAAAACTTTTCTACCCGGGTTTCCCGCGTTGTGCGCAAACGCTTTAGAATATGGGAAATTAAGAGCGGAACATCGCCCCGGCGATTTTTCAGGGGCGGCAGCTCCAAACGCATCACATTGAGCCGGTAGAAAAGATCTTCCCGAAAATGTCTTTCCTTTACCATCTGCCTCAAATTTTGATTGGTAGCCGAAATGATACGAACGTCCACCTTGGTGGTTTTTCTACCGCCCAGGGGATAAAACTCCTTGTCTTCCAACACCCGCAGCAGTTTCCCCTGCAGCGATAACGGCAGGTCTCCGATTTCATCAAGAAAAATGGTTCCCTGGTCGGCGTCCTGGAACCGTCCCGGTTTATCATTGTCGGCTCCCGTAAACGCTCCTTTGACATAGCCGAACATTTCGGATTCAAGAAGATTATCGGGCAGGGCCGCGCAGTTTACTTTTACCAGGGGCTTTTGGGAACGCGAGCTGGCATTGTGGATTACTTTGGCAAGCACATCTTTTCCGGTTCCGGTGGGACCCTCAATTAAAATGGTTGCATCGCTGGCAGCCACCACGGGTATTATTTCAAAAATTTTCTGAATGGCAGGATCCTTACCTACCATATCATAAAAAGTATAACGCCCTTTTATTTCGCTATTAAATTGATACTTTAACGATAAATCCGTGATGGTTGCCAGACCGCCGACAATACGCCCGTCCTCATTTTTGAGCGCCATGTAATTGGCCCGCACCGGAATGATCTGTCCATCCCGGGTTCTTAGCTCTCCTTCGGCGCTCGACCGCGCCTGACCATCGGCAATCGTCTCGTTGAACAGCAACATCCCCGGACTTGAGGTCTCGCCAAATACCGTGCTGCAGGATTTTCCCAGAACATCCCCCCGGCTGAATCCTGAAATGGTTTCCGCCGTGGTGTTGAAAAAGGCAATATGTCCACCGCGATCCACGGTCAAAAGACCGATATCAAGATTGTCCAGAATGATCTTTAAGCGGCGGTCATCATGCCGCACACGTTCAAGAAGATCTTTTAAAGCCGATTGGTCCTGGAAAATTTCGATACAGCCCAAGGGCTTTTGATCCGGTCCGTAGACGGGCGACACGATCTTGGTGATGCTGTAGGTTTCATTATTCTGATCGGTTACCTCGACATCCACACAGCCAGATTTGCGGCCATTTTCCACCGCTTCTAAATAGGTGCATTCGCCATCGCAAAACGAATCCATCAGCCGGTCGTAACAGTATTGACCTCGAAAATCAGATGCTTTGAATCCGGTAAGTATTTCTGCTGAGTGATTCAAAGAAATAATTTTGCGATCCGGCGACAGAACGATAACGCCCATGGAGAAATAATCGAAAATATCGCCCAGCTGACTGTATTTGATGAGGATATCATCCATAAGTTATAGCCACCAATGTGACAAACCTAAGTTGTAAATCTCAATTCTATCTGTATGCAACTCATCGAGCATTAAAGAAATCCCAAGCACCAAATAACAAAATACTCAAAGAATTGCCTAAAATGCCTAAAGTCAAGGTCCGCCTCCGGCGGATCGATTCCAACCCGGGCCAAGAACAGGATATGCGATTATTTTTACTTACGGGTTGCACGCTTTTGCCGGCGCAAGATACCCGGCGTTTTAAATAAAGCCGGAGCGCAGCGACACCACAATTTTAGGCATTTTAGGCATTTTAGCTCACTTTAGGCATTTTTCAGGCTTATCAACTTTTTCTTGAAGCCCTTTGGGTATTCTAATCACAAAGGTAGACCCGACACCGACCTTTGATTCAGCAGTAATTTCACCTTTATGTTCGTCGATGATCTTCTGGGTTAGCATCAGGCCAATGCCGGTACCTTCGGTTCCCTTGGTGCTGAAAAAACTTTGGAAAATTTTCTTTTTTACATCCGCGCTTATCCCGCAGCCGGTATCCTCAACCTGGTATTCCACCCCCCCACCGCGAATTTTTCTGGTACGAATCATCACCTTTTTTTCTTTGTTACCGACATCGTTTTGGATGCAGGCATCAATAGCGTTTGTCAAAAGATTCAGCAGGCTGTGATGGATGAGGTCAGGATCAAAATAACATGTGCCCAAACCCTTACCGAACTGGGTGCTCAAATCAATTCCATGGTCTTGGGCTCGTGGACGCATAAGCTCGACAACCTCCCGGACCGGCTGGTTGGGATCACAGGCCTGAAAATCCGGCCGGGTGTCTTTGGCATAATTGAGAAGGTCCAGGGATAAATTGGTTATTTTGTCTACATTGCCTTTTATCATTTCCCAGCCCTGCATCAGGTACTTTTTCTCACTCAGTTCGATGCCTTTTTCCAGGACAAATGTCCCCCCTTTGAGGCCCCCGGCAATATTCTTTATGGCGTGAGACAGCCCGGCAACCGTTTGTCCAATCGCCGCCAGCCGTTCGGCTGCAACCAGCTTTTTGGTCTTCTCTCGGACGAGCTGCTCCAGGTTGTGGGTATAATCATTTAGCTTCCGGCGCATGGCCATTCGTTCTTGGGCCCTTTTTAAAGCAATTTCCAAAATCTCATCGTTGATGGGTTTGGTCACAAAATCCGTGGCCTCATATTTAACGCTTTTTATGGCCAGGTCCATATCGCCGTGTCCGGTAATCATGATAACTTCGGTATCGGGGCTCACCCGTTTTAACGT
>JAFDDW010000022.1 GCA_019310665.1 Deltaproteobacteria bacterium | reverse complement strand
ACTGGATTATAAAGAAAAGGCGCATGAGCGTCAAGCTTGAAAGATTGATTTTAATTCCTGAATGAGCTATAGGCGACTTTATAATTGAAAAAGAAAAATTCACTCTGCGCCCTCTGCGAGCTCTGCGGTGAATATATTGTCATATGGACAGTGGTACACTAAGATGTGCCCCCTGAACATATACGATTTTCTTATACATATGAACAGTTGGAGCAAAGCGTAATGGAGAAGTTGTTTTCCCCTTTTACCATTAAGACCATAGAATTAAAAAACCGAATCGTAATGCCGGCCCTGGCGTCCTTTCTACTTGGAAATGACGGCAGTATATCCGATGCTACCATCGAGCATTACCGACGGCGCGCCGCCGGAGGACCGGCCATGATCATTGTAGAGGCCTGCTCGGTATCACCCGAGGGTATCGTATCTGCTCACCAGGCCAGGATATATGAAGATCGATTTGTTGATGGGCTTGCCAGGATCGCCTCCGCCATAAAAGAAGAAGGCAGCCTGCCTGCCGTTCAGATTCATCATGGCGGCCGACAAACATCCATAAAAGTCATCAAACGCAAACCGCTGGCGCCATCACCCCTGCCCTGCCCTGCGATTAGGGGAGATGTTGAGCCGTTGAGCATCGACGGTATCCAGCAACTGGTTAAAAAATTCGGCCAGGCCGCCCAAAGGGCGTATCAGGCAGGATTTGAGCTGATTGAAATCCATGGCGCTCACGGTTACCTGATCAACCAATTTCTTTCTCAGTTTTCCAACATCCGCGAAGATGAGTATGGGTGGAATACGGCCGGAAGAACACGGTTTGCCCGGGAAATTGTAGAAGAAGTCCGCCGGCGTCTGGGCCACGAATTTCCCATTTCCTTCAAAATCAGTGCCGAAGAATACGTCCCAAACGGTTTGACAACCAAAGAAAGCATCGAAATTCTGAAAATCCTGGCAGCGGCAGGCATCGATATTGTCCAGGTCTCTGCCGGAAACGATGTCACACCTGAATGGATTTGCCAGCCGATGTTCATGGAAAAAGCATGCCTTGTAAATTCTGCCGAACAGGTAAAAAAGGCACTTGATATTCCGGTTATGGCTGTGGGAAGAATAAACGACCTCTATATCGCCGATCAGATCATAACCCAAAAGAAAGCCGACCTGGTTTGCATCGGCCGCGGTTTACTGGCAGACCCGGAAATGCCGAAAAAAGCGCAAGAGGGACGGCAGGATGAAATTCGAACCTGCATTGCCTGTAATACCTGTATGGAATCAATTTTTAAAAAAGGACGCATTGAATGTCTGGTAAACCCCATGCTGGGCCGCGAAAAAGAAATGGCCTTTGTACCGGCTCTTCAACCAAAAAAAATTATAGTGGTCGGTGGGGGCCCGGGTGGATTAAACGTGGCCTGGGTTGCCGCCAAACGCGGGCATGAGGTGGATGTGTATGAAAAACGAGGCGAGCTGGGCGGGCAGCTGCTGCCCGGCAGCATCCCGGGCCATAAAGCAGAACTGCGCACCCTGATTCAATTTCAAAAAAAACAGGCCGAAATTTTCGGCGTCAAATGCCACCTGAATATTGAAGTATCCGCTGAAGACATCAAGGCCTTCAATCCCGATGTGGTCATACTGGCCACCGGTTCTCTGCCCGCCCTTCCAGCGGTCGAGGGCATTGATAAAGATATTGTGTTATCCTTTGAAGATGTTTTAAACGGAGGACCGTTCGATTTTAAATCAGTTGTGATTGTCGGCGGGGGACCGACCGGCCTGGAATTAGCGCTGCATTTGTCCGAGCATGAAATTTCGGTAACGGTTATTGAAATGCTGCCCCAAGCCGGAAAAGGCCTGGAAGCCATGACCAAAAAAATCATTCTCACCAAGCTTAAAGAAAACAATGTTGCCATTTTCACCGATATCCGGTTGCTGAAAATAGAAGACAACGGCGCCGTCGTTGCCAACCGGGACAATCAGGAACTATTTATCGAGGCCGACAAAGTTGTGATTGCCATCGGCACGCGTCCCAATACCAGGCTCTATGACCAGATAAAAACTTTTGGGTTTGAAATTCACCAGATAGGAGACTGCCTGGAACCGAGAAGTGCGAAAGATGCCATTTATGAAAGTGCGGTGCTGGGAAGACGGATTTGAATGTCGAATGAATAATGACGAATGCCTTTGGAATGACGAATGTCGATTGACGAATGACTTACTGGAATGACGATTGACGTATGTCGAATGAAAAATTAAGGAATTCTATCCATTTTAAAATTGGTGGAGCGTAGCGACATCATTAATTATTCATTCGTCATTATTCATTATTCATTTGCCTTATACTGCCGGTACAATCCCCGGAACTGGTGGTAGGTCAAACCCAGGAGTTTGGCCGCTTTCTTCTGGTTGAACTTCGAATTGGCCAGCGCCTTCTCAAGCATTTGAACTTTCAGATCCCAAACCGCCTCTTCCATCGGTTTTAACAGGTGATCACTCTCATCGGATAATCCGGCATCGGTGCCTGAACTATCCGGTTTCAGTTCCGGCGCCTGTGTTTCATAGGGCGAAAAAAAAGGATCAAAAATAATTTCACTAATTTTCAGAGAATCCGATCGATAGACCGCACGCTCCACCACATTTTTTAACTCCCGTACATTGCCGGGCCAGTGATAGCTTTCAAGGGCATCGGCGGCTTCAGGGCTGAACTGAGGAATTTCCTCCCCGCCCAGTTCAACCGCCATGCGACCGGCAAAAAAATTGGCCAGCAGCAATATGTCTTCCCTGCGCTCCCGCAATGGCGGCACGATCAACACTTCAAATGAAAGTCGGTCCAGCAAATCCTGTTTGAATAAATTACCGGCTGCCAGGGCTTTCACATCCGCATTGGTGGCGGCAATAATTCGTACATCCACCTCTATGCTTTCAGAACTCCCCACCCGCTCAAAAGAATAGTATTCCACCACCCGCAATATTTTTTCCTGCACCTCCAGGGGGATATTGCCGATCTCATCCAGAAAAAGGGTGCCGCCGTCGGCCGCTTCAAACCGACCGACCCGCCGCTGGGCCGCCCCGGTGAAGGCGCCTTTTTCGTAACCGAATAATTCCGATTCGATGAGCGACGGTGATAGCGCTGAACAATTAAGCGTTAAAAAAGATTTGGGCCAGCGGTTGGAGAGATAGTGCAACCGTCCGGCCGCCAATTCTTTTCCGGTGCCGCGTTCTCCCAGCAGAAGCACCGGGCGGTTGACAGGCGCTACCCGTGAAAGGCGCTCCTGAAACTCTAAAAATTTTTCAGATTGACCCAGGGCTTCGGCCGTCCGGGTCGGTGTTTCACGGCTGTACTGCTTTTCTATGTTTGAGTTCATAGGTGTTTTCACCGTTCGGGGTTCAGGTTGCTTGTCCCTGGTCGCTTGTTACTGGTTGCTGGTCTCTTGTCCGCGACGATCTATTCGCGGTTACGACGTGCTACTGGATACTCGATTCTCGATGCTCGATATTGGATGATCAGAATTTACCGCCCAGTCAGAATGTCATCGAGTATCGAGTATCCAGCATCGAGGATCACGTATTATAAGCATCTATCCAGCACAAGTGACCAGTAACCAGGGACCAGCCCTGAAGCTATCATGGCCAATCATTAGCTAATTTTACTATTTATTGGCGATATTTACCATGAACCATATTTCACTGTCAAGCTTAAAATTGTGTAGTTTCAAGTAGTTGTCGAAAATTCAGTGCTTGGCATGGTTCATGCTCCAACCAAACTTAACAACGTCAATAAAAAAGTGGAGGTAATACAATGGGAATTTTCACACGATTTCGCGATATCATCAGCTCCAACATGAACGCCATGCTCGATAAAGCGGAAGATCCGGAAAAATTGATCAAACTGATGATCAGGGAAATGGAAGACACGCTGGTTGAAATAAAAACGGCTTGCGCCGGAGTTATGGCCTCCGGCAAAAAGGTTCAGCGTCAGCTGGAAGGACACAATGCCAGGGCGCAATACTGGGAGGAAAAGGCTGAACTCGCCGTGAATAAGGGTCGGGATGATCTGGCCCGTGAAGCACTGATTGAAAAACGCAAATTCATCAATAGAATAACAACCCTTGAACACGACCTGGTTGAACAGGATCTGCTGATTGAACAGTACCAGGATGACATACGCCAGTTGGAGGAAAAATTAAGATCTGCACGGGATAAGCAACGCATGCTGGTTCAACGCCATGTCCATGCCCAGAGAAAAATGCAGGCTCAGCAGGAGCTGCGACGCATTGACAGTTCCGAAACCATGATGAAATTCGACGAACTTGAAAACCGTATTGAACGTATGGAAGCGGAAGCTGATCTGGTAAATTTTGGTAAAAAGACTTCCCTGGAAGATGAATTGGAAAGGCTTTCGGTCGACGAAGAAATCGAAAATGAGCTCCAGGCGTTGAAAACACCTGGGAGCGAGAAAAAAAGCGATTCGGCCTCGGAACAGCAATAACAGGTTTTAGAATGAAGAATGCCTTAGGGTGGACTTATGAAAGAAGCGTTGATAGTGGCTATCATTTTCGGGAGTATCGTCCTGATACCTGCGGTTATCGGGGGCACGATCTTGATGTCCATTAAACTTTTAAAAGGGGGAACCTCTCGCAAAGATCAAGCCGAAGATTCCAAAATTATCCAGGAAATTTATCAGGGACTTTCCCGTATGGAAGAACGCGTGGAATCACTTGAAACCATCCTGCTGGACCAAGATAAAAAGGATCATAAAGATGAGAAATTATAGCAGATTAGGCCGTGACGGAATATACCGTTCGCGCAACGGCGTTATCTTCGGCGTGTGCCGCGGACTGGCTGAGCATTTTGATTTTTCGGTATTCTGGGCCAGAGCTATCGCCATTATTTTCCTTCTCGTTTCGGGATTCTGGCCGGCGATCGGTCTGTATTTGATCGCAACCTTTTTGATGAAGCCCGCCCCTGTCATACCCATTGAAACCGAAGCCGAACAGGAATTCTACGACAGCTATACAAACTCCAGACACCTCGCCGCCCGGCGAATAAAAAGACGGTATGACAACCTTGAAAAACGACTCCGCCGCATGGAGCATATCGTCACCACCCAAGAGTTTGATTGGGATGAAAGGCTGAAATCATAGAGAAATTGGGCGATAAAGTCAAACCACCGGAACGATGCGGTCAATTCAAATCGGGCACCATATGCAGACTGATTTTTTAGAATAAGCGATATATAAGGCGGGGAGTCAACCGTCAAAAACAGCGCTGCCTGACCTCCAATGGAATGAAAGTCAGGCAGAAACTGCTTTTTCAACTGCAGTACAAGTGAAACCATCCTTCGAAATTCTGCGGTTCGCTGTCTCGTTAACCCTGAACCTCTGAACCTTGAACCCTTGAACGGTTACGAAATTTTGATATATTTGGACTGGCTATAATTGTTCCAGTATGTCAGCCGGGACATCATAGGTTTCAACCGGCGAAATGCTTGCTTCACTGGGTATGGAATCCGCCAGAACAGTCTGAATTTTATCTAAAATATCACATCCCTGGATACAATCGGGCAGATTATCTCTGGTCGTACAATCTCTGCAAGGACTTTTAACAAGATAACCAATGTCAAAATCGAAGTTGTTTTCACAGAATCTTTCTTCCATTTTAGCACCTCGTATGATCTGGGTTCGATGTCAAAATTGCGATTTGGCAAGTTCAGATCTCAAAATCTCACTTTACGCAATGACCTTATTCCGACACTCACTTTTAACAATTTTGCTATATACCTATACAACTATCATGCCAATTTTTATTTTTTATTAATATTATATTTAATATCAGATAGTTACTAAAATTATGGGCAAAGCCACTCTAACAGAATTGGCCGGATTTGACAAAAATGGTCAGCTTAAGCGTCAAAAAATTGTCATCCTGAACATCTACAAGTGTAAGAAAAAATTAAAAATACAAGCCGTTGTCACTGGATTACGCCTTAAAAAACTGACAAAAAATGTACAAAATTTTGTTTTCGAAAAGTATGCCGTGAGTTTGATTTTTGCCTGTGTTATATTATATCGGTATCGATTTCTTGGAGTTTAGCTTTTTTTAACTATTTTCAATATTCAATAGTCAATTCCGGTCCGGTTAGGGGGTAATAGAGATGAATGACATTGGCTTGAAGGTGCCCTCTCGAGACTGTTGCTGCTCCAGGAACGATACCCCGACCTTAAAGCCAATCAATCTTTTCTCAGGCTTCAAGACAGCCTGGAAGGAACTGAAAATCGAATCGCGGTGGAACGCAAACGTTACAACGACGCGGTCCAGATTTTAAATACCTACATCCGGACGTTTTTTGGAAGATTATTCGCACTGCTGGCAGGGATCACGCAGGCGGATTATTATGAAATTCCTGAAGCGGAAAAAGCGGTTCCCAAGGTCAAATTCTAATAATAGTAATGGATATTTACAAAGACCAAGTTGGTTTATAGATTCTGGATAACCAGATAAAATTAAAAACCTTCGCTTCTGCAATTATTTCTTGGCAGGTTCAGCTTCAGGAAGTGGTTCGGTAGTCGCATCTGATTGCGGTGTAAATGAAATTTTATGTAAAAACACACCAATAAAAAGCATGAAGAGATGAACCGAAAAAAAATAGAACAAGGTTCCGTCCTTAGTGTTTAAACCCAGCACTAAAAACAAAACGGCACCCCAGAAAAGCAACTTCGTTTTCATTTGATTGGTTCCCTATTCCGATAATCAGATAAGTTCCGCTAGGTCTCGAAATTTTTACAACTGGTTAGAAATATATATCGGAGGGAAAATCCAAAACTTTAGCCGGAAGCAGACAGGGTAACGTCTATTTTTTTGCGTGCTTCAGCATAATGGGGGCTGCCAAAAGAATGAAGATATCCCCCAGTGGTCCGTTGCATAGCAGGGTAATACCCGACAGGATGACTGAATAAATATAAACTTCGGATTGCACAAAAACGGCATTCAAGGTTTGCGGATATATAATAAAAAAAATTATATTGGCACCGGATAAGATGATCAAGCCCCACACGGCCCATTTTCTTAAATTCCACAACCCGATTGCAAAAACGGCCATCGGAACCATATTTAGTAAATATTTAGCACCCAAAATCGTCAGCAAAGATCCGGGTTGAACCGGTTCGTATGAGAGCCAGAGAAAAGCTTTAAACAACGCCAGCCAACCAATAGCCCAAATAGGCCACGGAAATTCTTTGTCCATTCTCTCAGGTGGAAATAAACTCAACTGGCTCGTCTTCACAAACAACTCCTTTCCTGTTAATTAGGCGAAGATATGCGATTAATGGATGAATGTCAATAATACTTAATGGTGCGATGGGTAAACGACCTCAGCACTATTTCAGCAAATTGATGATGGACAGTGAGATGAGGAAAAAAGAAATGACGGCACCTGTCAGGCCAATTGCAATTGGATAGCGGAAGAAAAAGGGTTCCAGATCATGACTGGACTTATCAAGTTTTTCGATCATGGGCTTTGTTTCAAACCAGAAATTTAATTTATCCTCTATGCGTTTCATAAAATCCGGTGCGAACAACAGCAATATACCGAAAACCAAACCGGCCAGACAACCGATCTTACCGATCCATGTAACGAACCTTATTATGAGTTCTCCGGGAAAAGCATTGGCCTGGGATCCAAAAAGAATGTCGGCAAATTTGGTGACGTCGAGTGAGAAAAAGAAAAAAAAGAGCGAAAACGCAGCTCCGGCCACTATCAGGATGCCCGTGGCAACATGGTAGCTATAAAGAAATTCTGTGATTTCAATATTTTTATCCAGGTATTCTATATGGTTATCAACGTTTACCTGGCGGTTGAGGATATTGCTGAGGCTTCGGGCCAGGTGGGGAGAAAAAAGCAGCATAAGAGAAAATGTCATCCCAAAAATCCCAAAAATTAAGGTCAGGAACTCTACAGTTTGCAAGGCTATTTCCCAGAAGATTTCCATTTCAAATCCTATCGGTAATTTTAATTTAAAGCTTAAGCCAATTTTCTGGCAAGTTCCACCAACTTTTCACTGGCGATGGCATCAAGTTTTTTTCGGACAATCCTGGAATAATATTCACGTTCGGTTTTGGTAAAAGCCTGGCCGTCTCTTTTTTTGAGCACGAGTTCCTTTTGTTTCGGAGAGAATAATCGATCCAGGTACACATCAAGTGAGTCAGCGTTCAATGGTGATTTCTTTGCTTGAATCGCCGGGGGTTTTATTTGACTGCCGGTGTATGCTTTCAAAGTATTTTGCAAATCCTTAATGGAGATGCACATACCACTGCTCAATTGAAATTCACCCGCCGGCAAGAGTTCACCATATTTTGGTTTTAGAGATTCTGCTATTTTGTCTAGATTTTTAGGTGCCTTAAGTCCCTGCAGATTGAAAATCGCGGCACTAATCAATAGCAGTTTTTCAAGGTTTTGCCTTTTGGGGCTTGTTTCCCAGTAGCGGGAGAATAGTGCCTGCGAATTTAACGCCAGACCCCGGCGGGCACAAATGGCCAGAACAGCAGGAAATCGTGCAACAACCGCTGTGTCGTCTGAACTGGCCAGTGCATCCAGAATGATAACAATCTGGCTTTCACTGATTTTTTTTTGCCCGGGATCCTTCAGCAGCGAGTCCAATACCTTTAAAGCGGATTCGGATTCTGTACTGTTTCCGGTCGTTTTATTATTCATTTTGTTATTTTAGATCTTTTATGTCCTTATTATATCTATAAATACGGATTTTGGCAAGAAAATTGTATTGATACATACAATAGGGGTTCAGAGGCTTGTCCGCGGACAAGCCTCTGAACCCCTATTGTCGGTAGACTCTTTGTCGGGATTGGGCTGCTTTTGTTAAGGTCTCCACGTGGATATCAATATAATCAAATACCCGCGCCATCTTTTTACCGGGAGCCGGGCGCAAGACCCTGCCCAAATACTGCAAAACCCGTCCGCTGAAGCTAATGGGTGTGGCCAGAAACAGAGTTGACAGGTTTTTACAGTCAAAGCCTTCGCCGATGAGCTGGCCGGTGGCGATGACGACATCAACCTTATTTTGATTCAGCCGTTCGATGACTTTTTGACGTTCGCTCAGATTCAGGTCGCCGGTCAGAAGTTCGGAATCGATTTTAAATCTGTATTTTAGCAGCGACTGCAGGTTTTCACAGTGGGCTTTGCGATCCGATAAAACCAGACAAATCCCTCCGCAGTTAAGGGTCTCCTGGGCCACATCTGATGCAATCAGGACATTTCTATCCGTATCGGCGGTCAATTCCGACAACATCTTGCTGTATTCATTTACCGGATCGTAAAAGGGTTTGAAATTGGTTTCCCGGACGATCACTTCGGCCGGGAGGACATCCCCGGTTTCGACCAGATGGGCTTTATCCACTTCATGATGCACATCGCCCAGGTGCCAGAATATCAATTTTGACAGCTTGTCCCGCCGCCAGGGAGTGGCCGACAATCCCAGCATATACCTGGCATCAAAGCCCGTCACGGCCTCTGTAAAGATGCGACTGGGGCAGCGGTGGCATTCATCGACCACCAGAAAACCGATCTGGTCGGCGATCTCTTCTACACATTTGTACAAAGATTGCACCAGGGCCACAGTGATTTTATCTCCCAGCTCTTTTTTACCACTGCCAATCAAGCCAACTTTGGGGGCCGGAATTCCGAGAAATGTTTCAATGCGCTCGGTCCATTGGGAGGCCAGATCTTTGGTGTGCACGACTATCAACGCCGGTTGCCTGCGTCGGGCAACCATATACAGCGCCATAATGGTCTTACCGGACCCGGTGGCTGAACTCAGGGTGCCGAAATCTTTGGCAAGCATCTCGTCTACCGCTTTTTGCTGAAACGGCCGCAACCGGCCTTTAAAGGAAAAGTTCTTGGGTGGCAGACTCCTGCGACAATCGTCAATCTCATATTTTATTTTATGCCGTCGGCACAGCAAAACCAGCTGCCGCATATAACCGCGCGGAATCCATAACCCCGAGGAACCCACCCGGTCGAAGAACCGCAATGATTTGGGGGTCCCCCGGTTCCAGCGTTTCATCCTCTCATTTTCAATCCATTTGGGGTTTAAAATTTCAAGCCTGTCGGTGAGAATCTCCATAATTTCAGACGGAACATTTTCTAACTGGAGATTATGGGAAATCGTAATGGTAAAAGGCGCCATATGTACCTTGGAATTTTTTCTGGTTAAGTTATCTATTTTCTTCAATGAGTGCTTGCGCTGTTTGCAGATCATATGCTTGGTCCGGGTCAAAGGATTGGCCCTCATATCTGGCCTGCGCCTGTTTAACGGCTTCGTATGGGACCCAGCCGTGCTCGCCCCAAAGCTCCGGGTCATCTGCGTTCCAGAGCCTGAACCAGACGGCGCCGTCTTTGTCTCGCACATACATGCGAACGTTTTTATTCTGGGGGAAGGGATAATAATATAAGCCTCTATCGTCTTGCATAGGTTAATTCTCCCTCTTTGATCTTTGAAACCTCTTATGAGACTCCACCAGGCCAAACAGCGAACCGCAGAACCGAAGAATAATGAACCGCAGAATTTCGAAGGGTGGTTTCGCTTTGCTCAGTCTTTTTTATAAATAGACCGTTCGATACAGAAGCTCACGACGGGCAGAATACATTCCTTCGACATTCGACCTGCCCGCAATGCCTTTAAACCGGTGTGAGGCCAATTTAACCATATGATTTATATATCCATTTTTACACAACCCATCACACTATGCATGGCAGGCGGGTATTCGCTATTTATCCTTGTATTTGACTCCGCAGAGCCGAAGTCTCATTTTCGATCAAACTGGCCGCTTCGGCGGTCAGCGGTGAGGCTGAACCTTGAGCCTATGAACCTTGAACCTCTGAACCTTTGAACCCTGAACTCTGTACCTTTAAATCAACTTAATCAACCAATAAACTCAATCAACCAAAGCTCCCTGAACCCTTGAGCCATCAGCTATACGCCATGCCCTCTGCGCTATGCGGCACGTTAGATTTTCCCCCGCTCCTGCATGATTTTCATATAGGTCTCGGCACCGGATCTGGGCGGTTCGTAGAGTTCTTCTTCGGGCTTTTTAATCAATTCAATGGCGTCCACCGGACAGGTGGTCACGCATAAGCCGCAACCAATGCAGCGTACCAGATTGATTTCAGCAATACCGTCAACGACATCAATAGCTTCCATCTGGCAGCGCTCGAGGCAGGTTTCACATCCGGTGCATTCCTCATCATCTACCTGCGCGAAATAATTGCTCTGTACCATTTCGGCGGGATGGGGATGCATCTTCAACGATCTGAGCACACCGCAGCAGTCCCCGCAGCAGCTGCACATTCCACCGATTTTCTGGGAGTTAAACGGCTGCATAACCAGACCGGCTTCCTCATTTTTTATAACAATCTCTTTGGCTTCGTCTATGGTTATATAGCGCCCCATTTTGTTTTCAACATAATACTCGGCGTGGGAGCCGAATGAGAAGCAGTTTTCCACCGGTTTGTCACATCCTTTGCCTGCCAGCTTGGTCGTGGTTCGGCAAACACAGGGGGCGATGGCAATTTTTTTCTGATTTTCTATAATTTGAAGCACATCTTCAAACGGCGCCACCGGATAATTTGCTACCAACTGCCGATTGATCGGGATGGTTCGCAGCACCGGCGTTTTAAATGACTGAATCGTCTTGCCGAAGGCCGTCTCAAAATATTCTTCATGGTCCCGGGCAAACCCTTCATCCATCCGTCCCAGCTGGTGTTCGAAAATACCCACAACATAGGGGACGGCCGAATAGCGGACCAGGTCGCCTTTGCGTTTTCTAAATAAATGCCCTTTTT
>JAFDDW010000513.1 GCA_019310665.1 Deltaproteobacteria bacterium | reverse complement strand
TTCGCCCAAAATTTTGGCCTCGATTTGATCCCATGTAAGTTCAATAAAAGGTCTAATCGGAAAATTTATGTTGGCATTGTTGACAAGAACATCGATTTTGCCAAATTCTTTAAGAGCAGAATCAACCATCACATCCACCGCGGGTTGATCTCGGACGTCTGTTTGAAACACCATACCTTTGCCACCGCCTTTTTTAATTTCATTAAGTAGCTCTTCAGCCTTGTCTTTGCTTTTGATGTAATTGATGACTACTGTTGCGCCATGATGCGCGAGGGCCTTTGCCGAAGCAGCTCCTATCCCTCTGCTTGCTCCTGTTATTAATGCTACCTTATCCTTGAGTCCAAGTTGCATAATTCTTCCCTCCTATTAAAAAAGTGACCATTTCTCGAATATCGCTGCCTCAATTGCGGTCTTATTTCAGGCGTTGATTTCCATAGACAGCGAGCGATGAATCGGTTTTATTTCAAATTTACGCTGCATAAAACCGAGCAGTGATAGCCGTAGTGTACGATTATGGTATTTACTGCCAAGGTAAAATAATAAAATTACCCAGGTGCTTTTTGTTGAGAAACTCTTCTTGTGCTCTTTTTATTCTGGAAATTGGAAATTTCTTAGCCAATAAAGGTCGAATTTCACCGTGTTCAATGTATCCTACCAGCTTTTCAAATATCCCAACTTGCATGACCGTTGCGCCGTGCATCTCAAGATCTTTTAAATATAACGTGCGTAAATCCAACTCAACAATGGGTCCGGCGATAGCACCCGAAGTGACATAGCGTCCACCCCGGCACAGGAGATTGAGGTAGATCGAAAAGCTGGAACCTCCGACAACATCGGCAACGGCATTAACTGTTCCACCAGGTGCGACCTCACGAATATTTTGCTCAAGATCATTTTGGTTTCTATCAAATACATGATCAGCCCCTAAATCACGAATCATATCCATTTTTGATGTGCTTGTAATGGCAAGTACCTGCGCTTTTCTCCGTTTAGCTAATTGTATGAGGGCTGAGCCCACACCACCAGATGCGCCTGGTATTAGTATTTTCTCCCCTTCCTGTAGCTTGATACGATCGAGCATATGTTCTGCAGTTGAATAAGAGCAGGGGAAGGTTGCCAATTCAGCATCAGATAAATTTGATTTTATAACAAAAGCATTTTCTTCGGGCACTGTCGTATATTGGGCGAACCCACCATCTCGCTCACTGCCCAAGTACCCCGCAAGGCTCCTATTTTCCGGATGTGAACGGTCTCTTATCCAGGGATCAACAATGACGCGTTCACCGACTCGCTTCTGTGGGACTCCATGCCCTGCTGCAACAATACGTCCCGCAACATCTGCACCTTGAATGCGGGGAAAAACAACCGTACTTCCACCCCACGTGGCATCAACTTCAGATATCTGATCAATGCCATCCGCTCCACCCGCTGTGGTTGTCCCACTACGAACCGATTTTGAATACCAACCGATCCGAGTGTTGATATCCGTGTTATTGATTCCACAGGCGCCAACTTCGATTAGCACTTCATTGGTTTTTGGTTTCGGAACAGATAAATCATCATGAATTACTAATTTTTCTAAACCGCCATGTCCCGTAAGAACAACAGCTTTCATAGAATCCGCAAGAACCATTTTGCTTTCTCCTTTTACCCCATTCAGAATTCTATCTGTGGTTTTGGAGATACCTTATCATTATTTCTAATATCAACCGATTGCATCATGCTTATGCAAATCTTCAATATTTTGCAACCTTTCAGATTTTATATTGCGTGCCCTAAACCTTCAAAAACTCACAATTGTTAATTTCTTCAGCTAATCTCAAACTCATTCAAAATCGCTATTTCAGGCCTATTGTAAAACAATTTAAGATAAAGTAAGCTGAAAAGCATATGGAGTTAGGGTTGGAGTGGCCATCGCTGCTCTTTAACTCGAGGCAGCCGGGTCGAGCTGTTGTATCGGGTGCACCCTATATCCTGGAGCGGGATCTGGCTGTAATAAATTTGCGTATAAATTTATGAAAGGAAGGAGCGCAATGTCTGATTTAAAGGAGCGGGCGACGGCAATTTTAAAGGAGTTTAAAGGGGATCGTTATGCGTTCGGCAGCGGTGTGCTGGATGAAGCCCCTGGAAAATTTGCAGCGCAATTCGGCAAAAAAGCCCTGGTCATCGGGTCCACGGCGTCTGGATGGTTCCAACCCATTATGGGCCGTATTCTCAAATCCCTGGAGTCCGCCGGCCTGGAGGTTGTGGGTACGGTCAAGTCGGCAGCACCCAATGCCCCTTTTGTGGATGTTTATCGCATTCACAGCCATATTGTGCATAAAAACCCGGATGTCATCGTGGCGGCTGCCGGTGGATCCGGGATCGATGCGGCCAAAGCCGCTGCCACCCTGGCAACCCTGGGGGACCATCAGCCTGAAATCGATCCATTTTTCGGGGTCGGCGAGGTTACAAAGATGTGCCGGGATCTGGGACGTTCGATCAAACCGGTGGTGGCCGTTATGATGGCGTCCAGTTCCGCGGCCCATTTGACCAAATATTCCAACATTACCGATCCCGTTGTGGGCCAAAAGAAATTGATCGTGGACGAAGCCATCGTTCCTCCCCGGGCCATCTTTGATTATGATGTGACGACGACCCAACCCATGAGCCTGACCCTGGACGGCAGCCTGGATGGGGTCGCCCACCTGATAGAGGTTTATTTCGGCGCCTCTTCCGAAATGATGGACCAAACCCGCCAGGTCGCAGAAACCGGACTGGAGTTGATTATAAAAGGCTTGATCGAAGTAAAGAAGGATCCATCCAGCACCGACGCACGAACGCTGATGGGACTCGGCACCGATCTCGGGGGTTATGCCATTATGATCGGCGGCACATCGGGAGCTCATCTGACCAGTTTCTCCCTGGTTGACGTCCTCAGCCACGGCCGCGCCTGTGCGCTGATGAACCCCTATTACAGCGTATTTTTCGCCACGGCCATCGAAACTCAGCTGCGGG
>JAFDDW010000512.1 GCA_019310665.1 Deltaproteobacteria bacterium | reverse complement strand
TCTATTAAGGCGATGGCCCATGGTGCGCCGGAAATACTACTCTCGGATAATTACGACACCGTTTCCGCACTATTGGCCTACCAAGGCCCGATTCTGATCATCCACGGCACTAAAGACAAGGTGGTTCCTGTCAAACACGCCCTTGAGATGAAAAAACAAATTCCAACTGCCGAATTGATCCTTTACGATTTCAGCCACAGCGACGGACCACCGGTCTGGGAAATATACTGGAAAGACATATCTGAGTTTCTGGATAGGGTGTTGGAATAGTTGTCGCACAAACAAGAACTCGGTGACGTAAAACCCATTAGCAATATCTCTGCTTGATTAAAACGGAATATTTCAGGCCGGGAAAATATGATTGATGATATCTGCAATCAGTCCTAACTTGGCTTAGTCTCAATCTATCTGTAATTTTGGGTTTTAAATACGAACCACCTATGGAAGCCCAATATATGAACTTTAAGTTTAGCATTGGGGTTTTATACCAATGAAGATAAGGGGGTAGATTTATGAACCAAGTATTTCCAGAACCGATTAGGAATCTTCCGGAAGCTGATATTCCTCTGGATGGGATAACTGCATATTTGTCACAGTCAGACACTCATCAGATGTTGTTTATGGAATTTGAAAAAGATGCTGATTTGCCGGAACACGCTCATGCAGCCCAAATGGGCATAGTACTGGAAGGAAAAATTGAGTTGGTAATTGATGGTGAAAAGCAGTGTTTTACCAAAGGAGATCGGTATTATATTCCTGGAGGAGTGAAACATTCCGGCAAGATATACGAAGGATATGCAGATATAACGTTTTTCAATGAACCAAATCGATACTCAAAGAAATAACATTAGGCATAACCACCGCATCAACTCGGACCGGTAATTCTGCTGCGCTACATTGCCAGCCGGTTATGCGAAACGTTGGCGTAATAATCTTATCTATAGTCGAGCGAACAAAGACGATGAAAATACGACGAGCAACACAATCTGATCTTCATGACATTGCGGCTATTCATGTCGAGAGTTGGAAAGACTCTTACTCGGATGTCATGCCTTCAGAATTCATGGCCGGGCAAATTGACCAAGATTTAGCACAGCATTGGAGCCAAATCAAAATACAAAATGAAGACATAGCCTTGGTTGCGGAGGAAGATTCGCTGGTCGGGTTTGTAGCGGTTTGGTGTCGACCAATTCCATTCATAGACAATTTGCATGTGAGACCATCTCACAGGTCAAAAAAAGTAGGATCCGCCTTAATGAAGGCGGTCGCGAAAGAACTAATCAAAAAAGGGCACAAAGCTGCTTATCTTTGGGTATTTGAAAGTAATGAAAAAGCCATACGTTTTTACGAGAGGTTGGGAGGAATACAGAAAGAACAAGCGAGGAAAAACGTTTTCGGATATGAGGTGCTAAGTCGGAAAATCGAATGGGATAACCTCGCCATTATATGCGAGAATCAATAGACGTATGTTCGCCCAACAGGATTCAGGCTGACACAAACATCTCTTAAATTTTGACATCACCGAAAATACTGTGATACTCAAACGATACATTCAAAATTGCCAAATTTCATGTATTCTAAATATACCTCAACTTGACATAAAGCTAAGATACTGGCAAGATACATGCAGTCGGAACTCCGTCAAATTTAGGGTTGATTTCACTTGATATCACAGGTTTTCTCATGTTATGGATACTCTCAATATACATGAAATTTTCGTGAATTTGTGATATTGGCAAGCTGCATGTAATCAATCACACCCCTCCTTTTCTATCGATTTATTGCGCCATAGCCTTGTCGCTGACGTTCTTTAGCTTTAGCGACGGAACGGCGACGACGGTCGCTACCACAAAGTGGCATAACCTTCCAAATTAATTATAATTTTCTTGACATTATATGGTGTCCCATAATATTTAAATTTTAATATTATGCTCATCTGAACCTCAATCTCAGGCTCACGATTACTTTTCCTTAACTGTTTTTCGCTATTTCCACCTATCGCTGAATCGATGCTAAACTTCTAAATGCTCTTCACTGTAAAAGAAACTGGTTTTTCTCAAATTTAATCTATCAATCAAGGTTAAGATTAATATGGAGAAACCCCTCAAAATGTGCCAGCCTTGCTTCTAACAGAATATTGTTTCTTCTGTTGGGGGCGTAGATTTCAAGCAGAATAATCCTTTAATCAGTGGCCATATTCGTTGTTCAATTTCTTTATGAAAATAGTCAAGCGGGTGTCATTACACACTAACATAGTGGCTACTACAAAGAACAGGTGGGCAAATTCGCAGAATACATGACAACACCCCCTGTTCAAGAAGGATATGAGGTGAGTGTCCAAGATTTAAATTTAAAAATTCTTCATAAAAGGGGGTAGAAAATGCTTTGGGTGTCTTATGGAAGAGTATCGCAAGAGGGGATTCAAGGAATGGTAACAAATCCATCAAACCGAGCTGAAGCTGTTGGAAAACTTTTAGAAGCTTATGGAGGCAAGCTGATAAGTTATCATATGTTGATGAACGGAAATATTGATTTTTTTATCGTTTCCGACATACCAGACGATAAAATAGCTGATGTCGCAATTGTCAACGCAATGTTAGTCAGAGGATCAGGGGCAATCGAAACAATTTCCACTGTTCCAGCAGTACGTGCTGAAGATGCTATAACACAGATGCAGAAAGCCCAGCAAATGGCATCTGCTATGGCATATCAGGCACCAACAAAATAAAGGCTAACTGGTAGGGCAATTAAATTCTAACCTCTATTTTGGGGTCACACCATGGAGTACCATCTCAAATACTACATGCCTTGCTCCTGACAGGACGTTAGTTCTGTTTGGGAGCCTAAACAGCAACCTGAAAGAGTCACTAAATACATCTGACGTTTCGAGAAAAGGAGGTGCGTTATGAAGAGAATAATTATGGCATCGATACTTTCCTTCGTTCTTTTATTCGCTTTTGGACCGATCGTCACACAGGCCGGGGCGGAAACCATGAATTTTA
>JAFDDW010000511.1 GCA_019310665.1 Deltaproteobacteria bacterium | reverse complement strand
GGGCGGCCTGGGAATCTTCCGCAAAAAACACATGCCCGCCGTTTTTACGGACATTTTCGGCCAGGGTTTCCAGCAGAACATCCAGGTTCTCAACTGCCTTTTTGCGGATCTCATGGGCTTTTAATCGCAGATCCGGTCCTTCCGGCAAATTCTGATAGGCAAGTGCCGTACCCCGGCCAAAACGGTTTTGCAAATCAGCCAGCGCACCTTGCAACACCTGATTTTTCAAGGCCTTCCTGGCTTCAGATTTATAATTTCCGATAAAGATTTCGCTCATGAGTTCGCACTTCGTGTTACGGGTTGCGGGTTGCGGGTTGCGGGTTGCGTGTTACGCGTTTCGAGTTGCGGGTTGCGCGTTTCGGGTTACGCGTTACGGGTTGCGAGTCCGGAGTCCCGAAGGTCAAAACCCGCAACACGTAACTCGTAACGCGCAACATTAGCTATCCTTCCAAACAAAGTCATCAACTTGCAAGAATTTGTGCGATATGCAGCGTTCTGATAGAAGACCCCTTCCGGCTCAGCATCCCCTGAATATTCATCAAACAGCCCATGTCGCAACCGACAACCGTATCGGCACCGGAGTCAATAATATTATTGACTTTGTCTTCCGCCATGGCGGCGGATATATCCGCATACTTAAATGAAAACGATCCGCCAAATCCACAGCAGCGATCGGAATCGTTCATTTCGATAAATTCTACGCCCGATACCTTACGCAGAAGCGCGCGGGGTTGCTCTTTGATCCGCAGATTGCGCAAAAGATGACAGGAGTCATGATAGGTAACCACCCCATCGAAATGCGCCCCCAGGTCATCCACTCCCAGGATGTCCACCAGATATTCCGTCAACTCATAGGTTCTGGCAGCCACATGCCTGGCACGTGGCTGCCAGGCGGCATCACCCTCGAATAAATGCGGGTAGTGATGGCGTACCATCGTAACACATGATCCGGAGGGGCAAACAATGGCATCCGCCGTTTCGAAAATATCGATAAATCGCTTCGCGGCCACCCGGGCCTCTTCCTGATACCCTGAATTAAAGGCCGGCTGTCCGCAGCAGGTCTGCTGAGTCGGACATGTCAGGTGAATACCCAGTTTACGAAAAATTGCCACCATGGCTTCCCCGACTTCCGGATAAATTCCATCCACCAGACACTGGATGAAGAGGGTTACTGTTTTATTTGCATCCACCATTTATCGGCAGCTCCTATTCGGAAAAATATTATACCCTCGGGCGAATCTTTGGACGCGATCTGAGGCTTTGATACAACCTATAGTGTTGCGTCCCAGAAAAAACTTACTAAAAGCCAGAAACGAGCGACCAGCGGCCAGCAACCAGAAAACAGCTGAACCCTATAACGAACCTTTCAAAAAATCCAGTGCAAAAAGGTACCGGTCAAGGGAACGTCAAAATAGGTCCTAAACCAGTTGAAGGAGAAAGCTTTATAAGATAATAAAATCCCAAATCCTAAGCACCAAATTACAAATAAATCTCAAATTTCAATATCCAATGACCAAAACATTCACCGCAGTGGTACCGTATCGCTGCACAAACCCTTGTCCGCCGGTGATTATGCAATTTGGCACAAAGCTGGAGGATCATGTGTTTGGAATTTTGAATTTGGGTCATTGGAATTTGTTTGGGATTTGCTTTTTGGTGCTTGGAATTTTCATAATTTTCATTAAGAAATTAATTTTTTTAAACTCAGTCAATTACCTGTTTAAATGACGGTGCCCTGAGGACCGGCAAAGATCCAGCTATAATTTAACTCTGCGCTTTAACTAAGTATCTGATTGTGCTAAAGTAACGCTATCGATACAGAACAAAAGCAATCACTTGCTTGAGCGAAACTTACCAGATGAAAGATCCCTTAAAATGAAACGTGTAAACCAACGGAACGATCTAAACCATCTAAACAATCCTAAAGATTCAAACCAAAAAAAATTGCCATGAGTGAAAGACGTATCGCCCTTTTAGAGCTCATAGAAAACATCGAACGGTTGGGACGATTCCAGGACAGATTGGATTTTCCATCTAGTGTCAATCAGATATGGAGCGCCTTTTTAGTCGATGTCCAGAATTTGATTGAAATTGAAGTCTGCGCGCTGTTTTTGGTCGATGAGAATACCAACGAATTCATATTAAAGTATGCTGTACCGGAGGATAGTGCCAAACTTTGCAGAAAAGAAATTGACCTTCAAATTGAATGCGGCATTTTTTCATGGATCATCAACCGCAGACAACCGGCGTTGATACCCGCCCTGGCATTTGAAGAAGTAGCATCGGTTGTCATGCTGCCCCTGTCAACGGTGAAGCGAACCCTGGGGGTGGTATTGCTCACCACGCCCATCCAGGAAAGCTTCATCACCCATGAAAATATGAAGCTTTTAACGATGCTGACCAAAGAATGCTCCTTGGTGATGGAAAATACGCTGTTATACAAACGCTTGAGAAGAAAGCATTTATCACTGGAAAAGGCTAATAAGGAAATTAAGCAGTTGTCCCGCACCGATTCTCTGACCGGATGCTACAACCGGGGGCACCTGAATGAACTTCTGCCCAGGGAAATCAAAAGAGCGATACGATACAGGCGCTCGATGGCTCTGGCAATGTGCGACATCGACCATTTTAAGAAAGTAAATGACACCTATGGTCATCAATGCGGAGACGAGGTTTTGAAAATATTTGTGCAGAGTATCTCAGAATTAATACGCACTGATACGGATTGGCTGGCTCGTTACGGCGGGGAAGAGTTTTTACTGGTGCTGCCCGAGACCAAACTTGAAAATGCCTATGGCCTGGCAGAAAGGCTTCGCAAACATATTGCTCAAAAAATAATTGAAACCGAAGAAGATAAGGTATCCATTACGGCCAGTTTCGGAGTGACCGGCTTTGACGTCTCATCATCCTCCAATAACATAACCCCTGAAGCCTTAATAAAGACGTCTCATCATCCTCCAATAACATAACCCCTGAAGCCTTAATAAATACAGCTGATAAATACATGTACGAAGCCAAAAAAAAAGGTCGCAACAGGGTCGTCAAGGGTCCTTTTTCGGGTTAGACGCTTAGTCCCGCTGAAAGCAGGATTGTGTTTTGGTGGGAAAAAATTTTATTGGGCTATTTTGCCTATCTTCAATTGATTGAATATTCAATCGTCAATTCCGGCTTGTCCGGATTAAGCTCTCCTCTGGAACTCCTCAAATCCTTCCTTAATCGCCTGATTGATGGTTTCAATCTTGAAGGGCTTGGTAAGATGATTATCAAAACCGGCCTCTTTGAGCTTCTCGATATCGT
>JAFDDW010000510.1 GCA_019310665.1 Deltaproteobacteria bacterium | reverse complement strand
GCGGTCTGACCTATTTTAACGAAATGCCCTGCTTTGTGTCGATTCACAATCCGAAATTAGAAATCGTTGCCGTGAATCAGCTTTATAAGGAACGTCTGGGTGATAAGGTCGGCCGCAGCAGCTGGGAAGTTTACCAGGGTAAAACCGGCACCTCATCGAAGTGCCCGGCGGCGGTGACATTTAAAACCGGCAAGGGGCAACGGACCAAAGCCAACATTAAATACGCCGGCGGTCAAGAAGCACCGGTGATTGTCCATACTGCTCCCATCCGGAATCAAGCCAGCGAGGTGGAGCTGGTCGTGGAAATAGCCGCCGATATCACTGAAGTCAAACGTTTGCAGGAAGAATTGCACCAGACCCAGCAGCGCTACCAGCAGCTTTTTGACGACGTGCCGTGCTACATCTCCTTGCAGGATCGGCAGTTCAGACTGCTGGCCACCAACCGGCAGTTTAACGACGATTTTGATGTCGAACTCGGCGCCCATTGTTATGAAGTTTACAAACATCGGGATGAGCCCTGTCCCAATTGCCCGGTTGCCAAAACATTTGAAGACGGCCGGTCCCACCAATCCGAGATGGTGGTCACGCCAAAGTCCGGCGAGCAGTGCAACGTTTTGATCTGGACGGCTCCCATCCGGAATGCCGCCGGGGAAATCACCCGGGTCATGGAGATGTCGACGGACATCACCCAGATTCGCGAGCTGCAGGATCACCTTTCTTCCCTGGGGCTGAAAATCAGCTCCATATCTCACGGCATTAAAAGCCTGCTGGCCGGTCTGGACGGCGGCATCTACCTGGTGGAGTCGGGCCTGGCAAAAGAGGACTCTGAACGGGTCAAAGAGGGCTGGGATGCCGTCAAAACCATCGTCGACCGTATTCGTAAACTGGTTCTCAATATCCTGTTTTTTGCCAAGGAGCGGGAATTAAAGCGGGAGCCGACCGATGTCTTAAATTTCGCCTACGAAGTGGCCGCCAGCGTTGAGTCTAAAATCAAAGCCGAAGGCGTTGTTCTTGAATACGATTTCGATCCCGCCGTGGGAGAGGTTCAACTGGATGCCGGGGTGGTGCGCCTGGCCCTGATCAATATCCTCGAAAATGCGCTGGATGCCTGTGTCGAAGATACGGCTAAAAAATCGCACAAGATCGTTTTCAGTGTTAAGCCCGACGATAAACAGATTGTTTTCGAGATACGGGACGACGGGACCGGAATGGATCGGGAGACGCGCGAGAGCCTGTTTACCCTGTTTTTTTCTTCCAAGGGCAACAAGGGAACCGGGCTCGGCCTTTTTATAGCCAACAAGGTCATCGAGCAGCACGGCGGTAAGATAAAATTAGATTCCAAACCGAACCGGGGATCCCGCTTCAGGATAACCATTCCTACTTTTCAATCTTCTGCTAAAAAAAGATTGGCAAGCAGTGATATGCCGTAAAGGGGTAGATTACCAATTTTGCCGTCCTTTTTGAAGTTAAGCAGATTAGTCCGTAACAGCCGTGCCGGTTTGTACTGTAAATCATAAGACTTCAAACTTTTGCTTTTTGGATTAATACCGGCTTTAACTTCCAGTGGGCAAATACGATCTTCGAATTCACACAGAAAATCCAGTTCCGCCTTTCCTCCTTTACTTCGCCAATAGTAAAGGGGCAGGGAGAAATGTGCAACGAGTTGCTGTGCCACATAATTTTCCACAAAAGCGCCTTCATATTCATTGAAAAGCCGCTTCCCATGAACCATTATTTCAACAGGTGTTCGGGAGATAGCTCCCAGTAGACCTACATCCAGAGCATATACCTTGAAGCAAGTTTGGTTCTCGTAATGCTTGAGAGGGTGTTTAACGGTTGCGACCGCATTTGCGCGGTGGACAAGCCCGGCATCTTCTATCCAGGTAAGCGCATTATCGTATGCCCGCCCTCGTGCCCCTTTCTTGACGGCAGAGAAGATGAATTTTTTGTTTTCCCTTGCCAGATGCTTGGGTATGGAATCCCATATTTGGGTAAGTTTGGGTATATCGGCTGCCGGAGCATGCTTGGCAAAATCCAGAACATAAGATTTGATAATTTCATCCTGAATCTTTCTTGTTTCCCCTCCGTTTCCGGTCTCAGAAAAATGCTTGACTGGTTCCGGCATACCGCCAGTAAAATAATAACGGCGAAGCAGATCGATAAGGTGTGAGTGAAATGCTTCAGTCAAAGGGACAAATGTGTCAATATTTTCAAGCAGTTTTCTGTACCTGGATTCCCCCAAGGCATCAAGGAATTCCAGAAAGGTCAGCGGATAGAGATGAAGGAAATTTACTTTTCCAACCGGGAAGGATCCGGGAGCGGATAATTTCACGCCTAGCAGAGAACCTGCCGCTGCCAGGTGTACATCGGGTTTGTTTTCGGCAAAATACTTCAGGGAATTCAGGGCCCGATTTGATACTTGAATTTCGTCGAAGATTATAAAATCAGCTTCTGGTTGAATTTTTTGATTCAAATAAACCGATAGTTCATCGAGAATTCGGTCAGGGTTCAAGTCACGTTGAAAAAACTGGTCAAGACCGGGATCATCTTCAAAGTTGCAGTATGCAGTGTTTACATATTCATGGCGGCCGAATTCTTTTAAAATAAATGTTTTGCCGGTTTGTCGAGCGCCCTGTAATAGAAGTGGTTTCCTGCGGGGCGATGTTTTCCACTCCAACAATTTAGTATAAATATCTCTTTTCATAGTGATACATTGCCACGACGATGGATTGTTGTCAAGATATTCGGGCTAAAAATGTGATCTGGCGCACATTTTTCATATGAAAAATGGGATTTTTATCACTATATGGAACCCAAACTACGAACTTCGTGTATCAGTGCTACTATTATTATCATTCAAAATGGCTCAGCGGTCCCCCGAGGTGATCGACCCAGATGTCAACGAAGACATCATATTCAGCGGTGCCCTTGAGAATCGGAACGCATTGAATTCCGGCTTTTGTGATAATAGTTTTCCAGGAGTCGTCCTCATCACTGGCCATGTCATTTTTGGC
>JAFDDW010000509.1 GCA_019310665.1 Deltaproteobacteria bacterium | reverse complement strand
AGCTTTGATCTACCAGCACTATGACCCCGATCTGTGTGGCAGCATACCAAATTTTGAAGACGCCATCCGGCAAAAAGATCTGAACATAATATCCGCCGCAGAAAACATGATGTTTATCCGACACTATTCGATATCCTCACCCCAGGTGTCCCTTAGCAAACTAAAATTTCAATATGAGTTTTCTTCCGGCCGCAAGCTGCAGTTTATCAAAACGCCTTATTCACATTCGGCCGGCAGCTTTATGACCTTTGACCCCCAAACCGGGGTGCTTTTCACCAGCGATCTTTTTGGCAGTTATGGTGTTAACTGGGAATTGTTTCTGCATTTGGCGGCCGAATGCATAGAATGCAAAAATCTAGTCCACTGCCCCAGGAAGCTTCCAAATTGCCCCGTCAATGACATTTTGAATTTTCATAGAAAAATTATGACATCGACAGCGGCCCTGAGATATTCCCTGGAGCAGATTGCTAAAATTCCGTTTGAAATCCTGGCGCCCCAGCATGGAAGCATTATCGACGATGAAGACATCATTCAATATGTATTTAAACTTCTGGCGTCATTAAAAGACGTGGGAATAGACGGCACGCTAGATGAATCCTATCAGTTTGATTACGGCAAATTTGGGAAAAAGGCCTGAGATAAAATGGGAGCTGAAGATAACCTCAATAAATATCTCCATTTGCTAAAGGACAAAGATCCGCTACACTCTTCGCTCATCCATCAGCTCCTAGAATATCGGGCCACCGTCGCCGATAACGAGATCAACCACCGGCTTCTGCAAGAGTTAATTTCCAAGTACGCTGAATCGGAAATGCGGCTAAAAAAGCTGAACCAGGAATTAACACTCAAACAAGACCGCCTGGAACAGGACCTCATCGCCGCGGCCGAGATTCAAAAAAGTCTGCTGCCCACCAACGTAAATTACGGTGAAATCTTAGATGTTGCCTGGCGCTTTCAACCCTGCGACAAAATCGGCGGTGATATTTTTAACATCATTCAACTCAATGAGGATTATTGGGCTTTTTATATTATTGATGTGGCCGGCCACGGTGTCCCGGCCGCCATGGTGGCGGTGACGGTTTATCAATATTTACAGCTCCAGAGCGGCAATCTTATGTTGAGGCCGGAAAATTCTCTTAACAATCAGGAAGTACGGCAACCGGCACAGGTTTTGAAATTTCTCGACCGGGAATATCCCTTTGAGCGGTTTAACAACTTTTTTACCATGAACTATGTTATTCTCAATATCAAAACCGGCACCGTGACATCCAGTAGCGCCGGGCATCCACCCCCCATCATCCTGCGTAAAGATGGAACAGTGGTAACCCTGAAAAAAGGCGGGCGTCCCATCGGGACTATTGATCTGAGGATAGCAACGGATAAACCCATTGTTTATGAACAGGATCGGGAGCAAATCGGTGCAGAGGATAAATTACTTTTTTATACCGACGGCGTCTTTGAATATCAGAATGACCGGGGTGAGTTTTATGGTAATAAACGGTTTCACGAAAAATTAACAGCGCTCAAAGATCAACCGGTTTCCGATTTGATCGAAGCCTCGTTTGAATCCTTAATGGTCTTTGGGAATAATACAGCGCCCAAAGATGATATTTCCCTGCTGGGAATACAGTTAAAGAATCTGGGAACCAACCCCTCAATTAATTAAGAAAGATTCCCCAATTTTTCAAGCTCGCCCAAATCATCCATCAGCCGCTTGATGCGGTTGTCCAGCACTTCCATGACGCCTGACTGGGCATCCAGCCACAACGGAAGCGCGCTTTGCAGTAGCTTCGTGCCTTCTTTGGTCAATTGAAGGGTTCGGGTTCGGGGGTCCTTACCGGAACCGGAACGGATCAGCCCTTTGCCTTCCAACGGCTTCAGGTTGCGGTTCAGGGTGGTGCGGTCCAGCCCCAGGATATCCGCTAGTTGACCAATGGTGGCAGCCGGGTTCATGAAAATGGTGTTCAGCAGTGTAAACTGGGTTCCCTTTAACCCGGCCGGCTTCAGGTGCTTATCGTAATGATTGGCGACCACCCGGGCCGCTTTGCGCACCCGTGTGCCTATGCAACTGTCGGCCACTTTGCCGCAAATTCCCTTTAGTTTTTCCAAGTCTTGTTTATTCATGGTAAGTGTAGATACACATGCGAAGGGCAGTTGTCAATCTTTTTATTCCTGGTCATACGGTGCGTGCCGGATAATTTCGCCTTCGATGAGGTATATGACTTCCTCGGCGATGTTGGTAGCGTGGTCGGCCAGACGTTCTAAATTCCTAAATTTTTAAACCTGAGTGCAAAAAGTAAAAACCCGTCTCCGGTTAAAGAGACGGGTTTTCCCCTCCAACTTACCCTGGCAACCCCGCTACCTTTTCCGCAAATTGCGAAATAGGCCGGAAGTTTTGCGCCCCACCTTTTCGGGTGGTTTGCCCTTAACAGGCTTTGTCGGAACGTTCCAATAAAAGTATCGGTAAGTATTAGAAAAGCTTTAGGATTATTTTTATTTCGAGTGCCTCTGAAAAAAGAAGAAAAATTACAACTGGTAGAGTGCTTTTTTGATGCAATAAATTGCTTGACTTGGTTTGTCTGGTGTTATAATATATGAACATATGTTCATATAGTCAGGAGGATTTATGGGGACCGCCAGAGCTAAATTTTTAGAAGAAGATGGTTGCCTGGTGAGGGTTGTTCATCTTGACCGGGTGGAAAAAGCGCGCAGGGAAATCATTTCTGAACGCGAGCTGGATCGACTGTCACTAACCTATAAAGTGCTGGGAGACCCCAACCGACTCAAAATAGTCATGGCGCTAAAAAATGTTGAGATGTGCGTGTGTGATATGGCGGCTTTCACCGGATTGAGCGAATCGGCGGTATCCCATCAACTGCGCCGCCTAAAAGACCTGGCTCTGGTTAAAAGCCGCCGTGACGGCCAAATTATTTATTATGCCCTGGATGATGAACATGTGTCGGGGCTGTTGGAGGTCGGTCTGGAGCATGTCAGGGAGTAAATGGAAGGCGGAAG
>JAFDDW010000508.1 GCA_019310665.1 Deltaproteobacteria bacterium | reverse complement strand
TGAGAAGGTATATCGAATTCGGAGTTAGGAATGCGGCCTCCGGCCCATAGGGGCCTGCGCCTACGCCCCGGCGGGAATTCGGAAGTGGCAAAAAAAAGGGGCTGGGAGGCCCTGGAATGCGGAATTCGGAATTTGGAAGGCGGAAGAACTAAAGGGGGAAATCCCGTAATTTTTTTAAAGCTTAAAGGAGAATGGGATAGATCTCTATTTGCAACCACTCAACCAATCAACTCATCAACCAATTAACGATATCAGAGTTTCTTATTTAAAAGCCATGCCCTGAAGAAGGGGTTGATGAATCGATACTCGTTTTCGTAATAAAAAATAATTCTCAGATCAACAAGCCGACCCAGGGCTCTTCGGACCGAAGACGCCTGGGTGATTCCTGAGTTTTTCAAAAATTCCGAGGACATGGGTGCCTTGCCCCCCATCCTGGCCAGTGCGGTGAGGAGTTTCAACTGCTGCCTTGAGATGACATTGAGAATCGTTTCATAGCCTTTGAGCTCATGTGAAAAAATCAGCTCGAGCGCCGAAGGTAACTGCTCCTCTGAAATCCCTTTTCCGGAAGAGGTGGTATCCCACAGAGCACCACACAGTTGCTGTATGTCGCCGGGAATCTGAAAACAGATGTCAAATATACTATCGAGCGTTTCAGGCTTGATCCGTCGCTTGCCGGTTTCAAATTTACCGATAATAAATTTCTGAAAGGTCTCATTTTTAAGCGAACCGACCTGGATCGGTATTGCTGCTTTAAAAAAAGCGCTGTCGGGGTCGTTAAAGATGCTGTCCATTTTATTGCGTATGCTTCCGGCAAAAACATAGGCAATATCTGATTGAAATTGCACCTTGCTTCTTAACAGTGCCAGGGTTTGCCGGGCATCTTTCAAATTCAAAACATCCTGGAATTCGTCAAACACGACGACCAATGGTTTCGCTTTCGAATGGTATGATGATACCAAATCCAATACGCCGGGAATCGAATCAGGTTTTAGCTCTACTGCCGCGTCGATTGTTAGGGTGGGCAAACCTGTAAGCGGGTCGACGGATGCAATTGGCCTTATATGAGCTAGTTTCTGGAATATCTGCTCGAAGAACCTCGCGCTTTTCTCCATAGAAACTACAGCCATAACAACTCGTTTCAGAAAGTCATCCGAAGATTTTACCTCCAGCAGATCGACATAGATCAGTCTGATTTTTTTCAACTTACGGATGGTTTCAAAAATCAATGAAGATTTGCCGGTGCGCCTTTCCCCCTGAATATAAACATTTTGCCCTCTTTTGATATTGCCCCCAAGATTATCAACCAGCTCCGGGCGACGACAAAAATTTTCATCTTTAACGATTTGTCCATAATAAAAAGGATTCATATCCTATCTCCATTGCGCACATGTGAATTACGCATAATAATACAACGCATATATGCGCAATGTCAAGATGAAAAGATCGAAGATAAGAAGGTGGGAAACCATAGAAGTTTATTGAGTTGATTGTGTTGATTGAGTTTGGGTTACCAGAATTTTGAAAGGAGAAAAAGCCAAGAAGCTGGGAGGCCCTGGAATGCGGAATTTGGAATTTGGAAGGCGGAAGGCTAAAGGAGACGCCCCCATTTTTTTTAGTTTAGGAAGATTTGGTGACACCTCCAAGATTTATTGTGTAACAGTTTAGTCCATATTTCTTTCATTTCCCTCTATGCAAGGCTCCGATCGGTATCAGTCTGATGCCGTCCACAGTACTGTACTCTTCGCCCGGATAGAAAAGAATTCGCTTGATCGGCCGTTTTAAACGGTCTTCGAACTGTTTTAAATTTTGAAAATCCCTGGGACCGGGTTTTTTTGTGGCTTTTATTTCGACAGCATAGACGGTGTTATCCACTTCAAAAATCAGATCGATTTCACGTCCGGCAACGCTTTTATAATAGTAAAATTGATCGGCAGGAATCATATCGAGCTTTCTGCGCTTTTCAAGCTCCGATATAACAAAGTTCTCAATGAGTTGACCGTCGCTTACCCCTGCGTTGAGGCTATGTATAATGCCGTTATCGGCAAAGTAAGTTTTTGCGGCCTTGATGTGACGCTTCGCCGGTCCGTATTGATAGCCGTATAATTTAAATGTCAGTTGTGCTTGCTGCAGGGCGTTCAAGTATTTTTTTGTTGTTGGAAAACTGATTCCAGCCTCCCTGGCAAAATTGGAAACCTCAAGGTGCGAGCCCAGTGAGCGGGTCAGATGCTGAAAAATCGCCAGCAGGCCGTCGAGGTTTTCGATATTTGACAGCTGCATCAGGTCCCTGGTGAAATAGGTATTCCTGTAGTTTATGAGCACGCGGTGTTTTTTTTCTTCGCTTTCCTGTGCCAGCACCTCCGGAAATTGACCGTAAGTCAGGGCCGCCGAAAGCCGCCGATTGGCCTCCCTGATATACGGTAGGTCTGGCCGGCCTTCCAGAATGGAATGAATCGCATCGCCTTCATCTTCACCCCAGCAGGGGGTAGGCAGGGATAAAATTTCGATTCTGCCAGCAAGGGTATCGGCGGCGGCGTCAAGTAGGCCGAGAGTGCTGGATCCGGTCATTAAAAATCTGGCATTTTGGTTATCGATAGCATATTTCACCGCCACGGTCAGCAACGGCAGCCGTTGAATTTCATCAATAATCGCATGGCGGCCCAGGCTGCCGATGAAGCCTTTCGGATCTCGCTTCGCCCAGGCTAAATGATCCAGATCGTCCAGCGTGGCGTATGGCAATTCCGGGTAGCGATGTCTTAGCAGGATCGTTTTTCCGGAACGTCTTGGGCCGATAATTAAACAGCTCTTGTCGGGTGGTATTTCAAGCCATCTTTCAATCATGTTTTCAATGTATCATGGATAATATTAAAATCAAGTTTTAATATGTCCATTAATTTGAAACTAGGGACGCCCCCAATTTTTTAAGTTTAGGAAACTTTGGGGACGCCCCCAATATTTTTAGTTTACACAAAACCATTAACATGTTACCTTGCCGACATGCCCAGAAAAGCTCGGATA
>JAFDDW010000507.1 GCA_019310665.1 Deltaproteobacteria bacterium | reverse complement strand
AGTGCTTTATTCAGGATGGGAATAAGCCTTTTCCTGTCCCCGAGCACATTGAACTTGTTGATTAGTACTCATATGAAACTTCAGGCGGCTGTAACAGTAAACAGATTGAACGTCGAACATCGAACGCCCAACATCGAACGTCCAATAATGATGACGCTACGCATTATCTAATTTAAAACAAGCGAATCACGCTGAAGACGTGATATAAAGATAGCGGAATATTGATCCGTACAATTTCGAGTGGTAAATTCGCTTTGTTCAGTCTTTTTTTAAATCGACAGAATACCTTATTCGATGTTGGACGTTCGATGTTCGATGTTCGATGTTCAATAGTTTCTTTTTTGATCAAACTGGCAGCTTCACCGACAGCGGCTGGGCTTAACCCTGATCCGCCGAAGGCAGAGAACCAAAAAGGATAAATAATCACGAAAACATCCGCCTCTGCGGATTGCCACATAATGCCAAAAAAAACCAATTAAGATGTTAAGGAATAATGACCCAACGCGTATTTACATCTGACGATCAGCTCGCATTTGCAAAACTCTCCGGCGACTATAATCCTTTGCACATGGATCCCATCCGTGCCCGGCGTCTCCTGTTTGGGCGGCAGGTCGTTCATGGCCTGCATGCCTTGTTTTGGAGTGTCGATCATTATTTAAAAACCCGGACGCAACCTTTGGAGATAGAGACTGTCAAAGCCAATTTTCAGGCAGGCCTAGGGGTAGGGCAGACCGTCAATTGCATGTATACCAGACAATCTGAACACCAGGTTGAAATACGACTGGAGACCGACAAGACGCCCGCGGCGTGGATTCAAATTGCCTGGAACCCCTCAAGTCAACAGCAGGCAGACACTCTCCCCGCGGCATCTCAAGAATCGGAAAAATGCCGGCAACGCTCCCTGGACGAGGTGGCAGCGGCGTCGGGCAACCTCTCCCTGTATTTTGATAAAGAGTACGCCGCGCGGCTTTTTCCCAACCTCGTGCGGGTGTTGCCTCCCCTGCAGCTTGCCGCTTTGCTGGCGACGACTCGACTGGTTGGCATGGAATGCCCCGGACACCACTCCATCTATTCGGGACTCAATCTGACATTTGGTTCAGATAGTGCAGGAGTTTCGAAGCTGAATTATCAGGTCGCGGATTGCAACAAACGCTTAGCCCTGCTCTTAATGGATGTTAAAGCGCCAGGGATGAAAGGACAAATAAAAGCCTTCTTGCGACCCAAACCTCAAGAGCAAGCCGCGTTCACGGAAGTCTGTCGTGAAGTTGAATCAGAAGAATTTTCAGCACAACGGGCCTTGATTATCGGAGGATCCCGCGGTTTAGGGGAAGTCACCGCCAAGCTCCTGGCCGCCGGAGGCGCTGAGGTCATCATTACTTATTATCACGGCCAACAGGATGCACAACAGATCGTAGAAGAAATTGTTTCTCACGGCGCCAAGGCGGATTGCCTTCCGTTGAATGTTCTGGAACCATCGCAAGGACTGTTGAACAGGGTTGCGAATCGTTCGAAGCCTCTGTATTTATATTATTTCGCCACCCCGACTATTTTTGGAGCAGCGAAAGGCAAGTTTTCGTCACAGCGCTTTACCACCTTCAGTGACTATTATGTCACAGGGTTCCTTCGGACTGTTCAAACCCTGGCGGATCCCTCAACCGGTTTGCAAAAGATATTCTATCCATCTTCTTCAGCGATAGAGGAACTTCCTTTGGATATGGGCGAGTATGCCGCAGCGAAAATGGCCGGTGAAATCCTATGCGACTTTTTGCAAAAGGCAAATCCCGGGCTTACCATCCACAAACCCCGGTTGCCGCGAGTTGCCACTGATCAAACGGTCAGTTTGTTACCTGTGAGTAATCAGGATCCCGTGTCCGTTCTTTTAACCCATTTGCGAACTCTCATAACTTAGTATAACGACATCAGCAGCCTGATCACGCGTGGGTATCAGTCCCTGGTAAGTTTCGGAATTATACCATTCCTGTATGGCGGCCTGGTTCGCAAATTTGATGACAACACATTGATCATAAGAATGCTCACCGAATCGTCAGCCAGATACCTGCCAGCAATAGCGCCATACCGAGCATTCTCGATAGGTCAAGGGGTCGTGTTGCCGCCCCCAGAACACCAAAATGGTCTATCAGGGCCGCAACAACAAACTGGGAAGAAACTATAATGGTAAAGGTGGCAACCAGGCCCAATCGAGGTGCGCTGTAGCCGATGGCACCTACGATAATCAATCCCAGAGCCCCCGAAGAGTACGCATACCAGGGTACGCTCTGCCAGGCGCCCAGGTTTCCGCCGCGCATTATAATCAATACCAAGGTAATCAGCAACCCGCCGCCGGCATAGGTAATGAAAACGCCCTCCAGGGTGCCGATGGTTTTGTCCAACAGGCCCATCATCTGGGCCTGCAAAGCTATCGTGACGCCGCCAATTACAGCTATGATGATCAAGAGTGCAGAGCTACCCAATATAATTTCCTCCTTTAGACTATTGCCTGTGTTTTAACCGTTATGAAATCTATATATTTGTAATTGATTTTCATATTCCAAGAACAGTCAATTAAATCTCAAATAACAAATCGCAAATTCCAAACAAATCTCAAATCTCAATATTCAATGACCAAAACATTGAAATATTGCAATGCTCCTCCGAACTTATGGACAAGTTTGAAATTTTGTATTTTTGTCATTTTTGTTTGGATTATTGGGAATTCGAATTTGGAATTTATTTGTTATTTGTGATTTGGTGCTTGGAATTTATTCAATCACGTACACAATTGTACTTTGATATTTGTTACTAAACTGTTTACGATAATTAAGATTTTAGCGCCTTTAAGCTATAGGGGCACACCGCCGAGCAGATTCCGCAGTTATGCCCGTTGTGGAATTGGTAGTAGTTTTCTTTTTTCCCATAAAAAAACTTAGTGGATCCGATTTATATTTTCCCAGTTGTATACTATACCTTCAAGTCCTTTAAGCCGAATTTTTCCTGCATGAATTGGTGAAATCCTTCGTCATCAAGTCGGCCGCG
>JAFDDW010000506.1 GCA_019310665.1 Deltaproteobacteria bacterium | reverse complement strand
GCTGATATCACGAACCTCTTGGGCTAAAATTTTTCCGGGTTTTAATTTGTCTGTCAGTACAGCGAACATAATGATATTATCGTCTCAGATGATTAAAAACTTAAGCAAAAATGCAATTTTACGGTGAATTTTGAGCAGGAATGTTTGAGGGAGGTGAATTCGGAAATGTCCACGCCCGCCGATGTTGCCGGTCCTCGTCATTCAGCTTGGTAAAATAGCTGTGACTTTTTAACTGTAGTGGGATTGCATGAAAATTGGACACTGGCACTCAGGTGTCAGCCCAGCCGCCGGCTGATCGAACAGGGAATATAATAGTTCACCGCAGAGTTCGCAGAGAACGCCGAGAAAGAAAATTTTAAATAATCTTTGCGATCTCCGCGTGCTCTGCTGTGAGATACTTCTTGAAAATAGCATCGGATTTCATGAAGTTTCATATGAGGTGTTAGGCTGAACTTCGGAGGATGTGATATAAGAGATTAAGGAAGAAAAATTGTTAAGGCTTCAGAAATTACGCTCATAATTGCTGACACCTGACACCTGACACCTGAAAACTGCGGGTAAACGCAATCACCCATATCATCCCTCCGGGGTGGACAAAAGCCGGGCCCTATGAACCCGGATCTTTACATGCTGTTTGTATTTACCCGTTCAACAATATTTTTTACGGCCTTCAGGTATTCTTGCAGACCGCGCATAAAAATATCATTGTGGTTGGCTCCGGGAATTTTCAAAAATAGTTTATCAGGAGACGGACTGGCAGTATACAGCGCCTGGCCGTCTGAAAATGGTATGATATGATCAAACTCGGCGTGAATGATCAGGGTGGGTTTGTTAAATTTTCTTATTTTATCGATATTGCGAAAGCCTTTTTCCTCTTCAAACCCCAAAGCCTCCAAATCGATTCCTAACAGTTGCAGCAATGGTGCGGCATAGGCAAATCCGCTCTCGACGATAAGGCCGTCAATGAATTCAGCGCTGGCAGCGGCAAGTTCAAGAACGGATGCACTGCCCAGTGATCGTCCCATCAGTATGATGGGGCCCGGAAAATTATTTTGCTGGAGCCAATTGCGCACAAATTCAAAAATGACATGGCTGTCCCGCATCATGGCAGTGACGGTGGGTTTTCCGGTGGATCGACCGTAGCCGCGATAATCCACCGCTAACAGATTCATACCCAATTGGTTGTATACCGGTCCAAGTTCATCATAGTCGGCGACAATTTCACCGTTGCCGTGAAAAAAAAGGATGTTGGCGCCGGACCTTTCCGCCATGTGAAAGCGGGCGCCGATAACGACATCCTCTTCGACCGGAATCAGTATATCTTTTTCGACCGCAATTAAGCGTTCCGACCTGGTGGCTTGAACCGCTGATCCGGGCGGCTCAGTCCGTGGGTGAAATAAAAATAAAAGTACTTCCGGCCGATCGAGGACCGAATAGTCAATCTTCGAGATATCTTTCATGTTCATTGTTTTTTCCCTTCTCAGAAAAAAGCCTGTCGTACTATAAGTGAAACCTTTCGTTTATATCAATGCATTTTACGGTTGGCATCGATATATTTGGTCGCCCAGATCGCGATGAGGGAGCCTACATACTGAGAATCTCTGGGATCCATCAGCAAATGATCGGCTTGGTCCAGGGAGATGAAACTTTTGGGGTGTTGGGCAGCCTTAAAGATTCGGGCGGCATTGTCAATGCCGACCACACTGTCGGTAGGTGCGTGAAAGATTAACAGCGCGCGCTTCAGATTTTGAATGGTTTGCTGCATGCGGACCGATTCCAGATCGTCCAGAAACTGTTTTTTGATCTTAAACGTTCGGCCGGCCAACTCGACATCGGCTTCTCCCCGGCGTTCAATAATTTCTTTGGAATCACCCAGGGCCAGCGAAACATGATTGGGATCGGCGGGCGCTGCAATGGTGATCACGGCCAGAGATGAGGGAATCCTGGCTGCGGCCTGCAGTACGGCTGCTCCGCCCAGGGAATGCCCGATTAATATCTTCGGTCCCTCATAGTTATGGGCCATAAATTCCGCTGCCATTACCAGATCATCCACGTTGGAAGAAAAATTGGTATCGCCGAATTCGCCTTCGCTCTCACCGAGTCCGGTAAAATCAAAGCGGAACACAGCGATTCCTTCCCGGGTCAACGCCCGGCTGATATGACTGGCGGCTTTGATGTTTTTTGAGCAGGTAAAACAATGGGCAAAAAGGGCATAGGCAACCGGTTGATCGTCTTCGGGCAGATCAATTCGGGCGGAAAGCTTTTGTCCGGCATCATTGGTAAAATGGAGCCTATTAAACTGCATGAGTTTCCCCCGACTTGCTTAGTCAACAATTTAGGTTAGAGGAGCGCTTCGCTTTAGGTTAGAGGTTGGAGGCAAATGTTTGTTGTCCTTTCATTCCAAATTCTGCATCAGATTTCTTATAACTTATCTCATTTGAATTCTACTATCGCCGGTGGTTTTAAGCTTGGATCCGTCAAAAGATTCAGGGCCGCCGTAATCACGGCGCGCTGTAATTCGGGATCATTGGGTGCACCCAGCGGGTAGCCATGACGAAAGGGAACCATTAGGGCCCGGGGGGGACGAACCTTTTCGGTTGCCAGCCGCAACAGCTGGATGACCACCGTTGAAATGCCCCGTTGTTCCAGTTCGGCTGCGACCAGACTCACGGTCTGGTTGCATATCGGTCAGACGGGAATAAGGAGCGCGATATCAATTCGATCTTCAACCAATTTGGGCACTACCTGCGGTATGGTTCTTTTAATCAGTCGACCGGGAGCTGTGAGAGACCCCATTATGGATAGATACCTGTGATTGAGGGAACCAATGATTCCGGCAGCCGACAATTCTCCTAACCGGTCTGCGGGAAAGGCCAGATTAGGGTCCTGACGGATGCCCGTGTGATCAAAGGCATCGCTGCGATGGGTCTCGACCAAAGTGCTTACATCAACATCGGAAGGTATTTCGCGGATGCTCGGGTCACCGCCGCGAATGGAGTTATCAAAGGGTTTTTGTTCCGATGTAACAATACCCGCACTCGATACCAGT
>JAFDDW010000505.1 GCA_019310665.1 Deltaproteobacteria bacterium | reverse complement strand
ACAATTTCGATTCTCCCAATTGCGAGTTACGTGTTACGTGTTGCGAGTTGCGTGTTCCGGGTTACGTGTTGCGAGTTACGGGTTGCGTGTTGCGTGTTACGTGTTACGGGTTGCGCGTTCCGGGTTGCGAGTTGCGAGTTGCAAGTTCCGGGTTGCGAGTTCCGGGTTGCGTGTTAACGCGTAACCCGTCATCTGTTCAATCCGAAATCCCAAATCCCGAATCCCAAATCCGAAACCGAAAGACCCGTACCCCCTCCGGGCGTAGGCCCCTCAGGGCCGCAACGCGTACCCCGCAACTCGAAACTCGCAACGCGCAACCCGTACCCCGTATGATTAACTGTGGCAGGCCAGCCAGCAGTCTAAATTAGCGTTCTTTTTTCGATGGCACTTTACGCATTCCCCCATGCGCCAGGTTTTAGCAGGTAAGCGGTGTAAGTTTTCTACCTGTCCGTGGCACTCCCGGCAGGCAATCTTGCCGTTGATATGGCGCTGATGGTTGAAGAGCACATGCTCGGCTACGTAATTGACTTTTACCCACGGTGTCGATGTCTGGGTGTTGAAATAGCGGTGTTCTATTTGAATCCACGGGTGCTTGGCGATGATGTAGTTGTGACAGTGCAGGCATTTTCCCACCGGCGGCACTCCCGGGTGATTGGAATATCCTACATAGGGATGGCAGTACTGGCACTGTATCTGTTTGATGCCGTTGTGAACATTGTGGCTAAACGGGATCGGTTGTTCCGGACCGATACCGGTTGCCGCGGCGGCATAGAATAAGTAAATAAATGCAGCCGTGAATATCAGCGTCACAAGCGTTAGAACAATGGGTACTGTATTTTTTTTCAACGTCCTGTTTCCTTGTTGAAAGGGCGACTTTTGCTAATTACTCCGCCTTGAAAAATAGCACATTCAGGGTTGCAAATTGTCCTTTGAAAACTGAAGTAAGTTGTTAGATCGAAGGTCCGGCGGATTAATTATTTTATGCTGCGCATTTTTTTATGCTTTTTTTGACTTTTTAATTTCATCCCAGATGCTGATGATTAATTAATCCGCCCGGATCAACTTCTAAATATTTTCTTCAATTTTCAAAGACCAAATTTACACTGCCAACCCTGTTATGGCTATTTATCAGGGCGGAGTAATTAAGGTTAATTCCGGGAAAACATTTAGAAAATATCTTACGGCGATTGCCATCAGCCCTAAAAAGCCCAGGCTGATCAGCCCGTCTGAAATGCTGATCGGAATCGATTGCACCCCGTGATTTAACGCCGGCCCCAAAAGAAGCAAATGTTCGAGCCAGATGCCGATGATAACCACTGAACACAGGATTATCATAAAAATCGGTTGGGTCTTAATTTTTTTATTTAAAAGGATAATAAAAGGACCCACAAAACACACGATAAAAACAGTCCATGCCAGGCCGTTCCAAGGCGCCAGCATCGTACGGGCAATGATATAATATGTCTCTTCCGGAATGTTTCCGTAGTAAATGACTATCAATTGGACATAGAAAAAGTCTGCCCACAACAGGCAGAAGGCAAAAAACAATTTGCCGATATCGTGCAGATGGGATGATGTGATGCCGGAAGCCTCTCCATGTCGCAGATAGAGGATACATGCCAGAATGATCAGGGCGCCCAGACCGACATAAAACGCTTTGACGAAATTGTAGGCCCCGAACAACGTCGAGATCCAATGCGGATCCATGCTCATAATCAGATCATATCCGATTAAAGATAACACCAGCGCAAATGCCAAAATGTAAAAACCGCCCCACATGGTCATTCTGCTTTTAATACGATTCAAATTACGGCCGTTTTGCTTCCATCCGCTGTAAATGTATTTGCGTACGCCCCTTCTTGGCTGATTCGGATCAAATTTAAGCTGCAGTGCGTTGTAAAGATACCCGAAGCCGAGCACATACAGAATCAACAAACCAAAAAAGTCCCGCCAGAATAAAAACGGGATGTTGAGCCAGACTTCCTTGCCGTGCAGATCTTGGTGCAGCCAGGGGAAGATATGGTTTTTGCCCAGGAACAAAACTAGAAATAAAAGAAAGGATAACGGGAAAAATGCGGCAAAAGATTCTGAAAGACCCGACAAGGGTCCGCTCCAGCGGGCCTTGGTCATGTGCATGACCGCTGAAAACAATACAGCCCCCTGGGCCATGGCCGACCACAACAGAAAGTTAATCAGATAGGCCTGCCAGGCTCTTTCCGGATGTTGGCTGATTAACCCGTAGATAAAGGCAGCCCCTCCGATGACGACCAGGGCGATGAACAGCCACAAGGCCGGTGATTTATACGATCCTGCGGATTGTACAGTTTTCTGTGGCATGGCCGGTAACTTTCTTTGTTTTGAAACCACTTCTATTGCAGCTGCGTCATTTTTTTATCAGGTCTTCATTCAAAGACCCGAACCTCGGCTCCCTGTTGGTGGAAAAAATCGTTCAGGCCGTCTTCCAGGTTTGCTTCGCAGGAAGCCAGGACGCCGAAATATTCTCCGGAACAACGGGGGTCATAATGCTTCATCAATTTGTAACCTGGTAACCGTGTCTGGGTAAGGAGGCCCAGGATGTTACCGAAAACGGCACACAGAATCGTTGCCTCAAACCCGACAATCACGAAGGGGATGTATGCCACAATCGGTTTGCCGCTGACGATCAAATTCCACTGCACAGAGGTGAATATCGCCAGGGCAAAGCCGCCTACAAAGCCTATAATACCGCCGACCAGGGTGAACCAGCCCACCATACTTTTCTTTAAATTCAGGGCATCCATTATTTTATGGCTGGGAAAGGGGCTGTTTACGCGATGAAAGGTGTAAGCCGATGTTTTCAATTCATTGACGGCCGCAACGACCTGGTCTTCATCTTTGAAAAGCCCCATCAGATAGCGTTCAGGCCCCATGGCTCTTGGCTCCTTTTTCAACAATTTCCTTCATTTCGGTCATGGAAATGGACGGCAGGTGCTTGGCAAACAGCACGAAAAAAAAGAAAAACAGGCAAAAAGCGCCGAACATGATGCCGTATTCTATCAAACTGGGCGCATAAAGTCC
>JAFDDW010000504.1 GCA_019310665.1 Deltaproteobacteria bacterium | reverse complement strand
AGTTCGCCGGTTTTGGATTGGATCGAGGTTTCCTGCCAGGGGAAATCTCTTATATCCGTTTTGCCGCTCAGGGCGTCATTGAAAGTGTGGTTAAGTTCTTCCGGAAACAATTCCCGGGCCGATTTTTTGTTGATCACCTCGGATGGATTATAGCCGAATATTTTTTCGGCTTCGGGATTAAAAATAACAATATCTAGATTTTTATCGGTGGCAACGATACCATCGTTTGAGCTTCGTATAAGTTTGATTTGAAAATTTGAGCGTCTCCGTATTTCCCTGGTTGCCTCCTCAACCTTATTTTCCAGGTCATGGGTGTATTCCCGCAGCTGCTTTTTGATCTCCAGTTTTTCTCGAGCTCTTTTCAGGGCAATTGAAAGGGCTTCATCTCTTACCGGTTTGTTGATGAAATCGGAGGCACCATATTTAAGGGCTTCAATGGTATTGTCGATATCGCCGTGACCGGTTATAATGATCACTTCCGACTGGGGTGCGATGGATTTTATTTTTTTTAGAACCTGGATACCGTCCATTCCGGGCATTTTAATATCGGTCAGCACAATATCCGGCTTTTCTTTTTCAAATGCCGCGATCCCTTCGGCACCGCTGTGAGCCGGGATCACGTCATAGCCATCCGCCCTCAGCGACATGGATAGAACCCTTACAATATCCGGTTCATCGTCTATGAGTAAAATCTTATTCATCAGCTTCTTGCCTAAACTGCTAAAGAGAGGGGCGGTTAAGATTGTTTAGCAATATTGAAATGCCTAAAATGTCTAAAATGCCTAAAGTGCCTAAAATTATGGAATGCTATCATTTTAATTTTCTTTCAAGTTGCCAATTCTCAGCCACCAGAGAACAGATGACAGAAGTCAGAAGACAGATGTCAGATGATCCGCCTTCATCCTCGTCCTTGATACAATACCGATTCACGAGGACGAGCACGAAAGGATCAAATAAGACCTTCTACCTTAAACCTTCTACCCTATACCGTTAAATTTCCAGCATCGAGCATCCAGTATCACGTAGCGACCAGTAACCAGTCAACTCAAGCAACCCAACCAACCCAATCAACTAAATCAACTCAATCAACTAAATCAACGACGTTTGCGCCTGCGGCCGGAAATGTCAGTTTGAAGGTTGTGCCTGTGCCAAGCTCACTTTCGATTTCAATGTCGCCGTCATAGTCTTTGACAATGCCATAGCTGATACTGACACCCAGGCCGGTTCCTTTGCCGACTTTTTTGGTGGTAAAAAAGGGTTCAAAAAGTTTGGCTTGAACTTCTTCCGACATTCCTATTCCCGTATCCGAGACATACACAGCTACCCGTCCGTTCTCTAAAATCGATTTAATTGACAGCTTCTTGCTGTTGTCCGATCCTTCCGGTTGGTTGCTTTTTTCATCCATGGCGTCAATGGCATTTGATACCAGATTGATAAATACCTGTTCCAGCCGGTTGTGTTCGGCTATGATTTCGGGAAGATCCGGATCCAGATCGAGTGTAACGTCAATTTCGTGAATTTTCAACTGGTGACCGAAGACTTTAAAAACATCCTTAATGGGATCGTTCAGATTTACCCTGCTGCGCACCGGTTCGGATTGCCGAGCAAAGTCGCGAACGTGTTTGATAACTCCGGCAGCCCGCTCCACATTGGCGACGATATCATTGGCCATGGATCTCAAGTCGTCATCTTCAATTTTTGCGCCTCGTTTTAACATTTTCAGAAAAAAATCGGCACATACCTGGATGACATTCAGCGGCTGGTTTATTTCATGCGCCATGCCGGCCGCCATCACGCCCAAAGTGGTCATCTTGCCGGCCTGAATCAGCTGGGTTTCTTTTTCCACCACTTCGGTGATGTCGGTGGTGGTGGCAATAACGACGTGGCCGGCGCCGTATTTGGCCAGGCTGATATTCACATTGACGAAAAACGGTTGGCCTCCCTTGCGATGGTGTCGCTTTTTGGTAAATAAAAGCGATTGACCCTCCGCCAGGTTTTGCAACCCCCGGGTCAGCTCTTCATCGGTTGCGTCTCCCAACTGCAAAAACGTCAGCCCCAGCAATTCCTTACGTGAATACCCGTAGCTGTCCATGGCCCGGTGATTCATATCCAGAATTTTAAAGGTTTTGCCGTCAAGAATAAAAATCGGATGGGGATCACTGTTAAACAGGGTGCGGTATTTTTCTTCTGATTTGATATATTGTTCCTGCAGCCTGGCGTTTTCGATGGCCACCCCGATGCGATTGCCGATCAATTCCAGAACATCCTTTTGCTCATGGCTGAAATACGCTGGTTTTTTGCTGCCAATGCGGATAACGCCGAAGGTTTTCTTTTCCTTGCTGCTGATGGGAACATAGGCAATGGAGGCTATTTTTTCTTCTGCCAGCAGACGGATTTCATTCCGACCGCTTCGCGGAAAGTCTTCGGAGATCATAAACTTGTTGCTTTGAACAACACGGTGAATAATGCTATTTTCGTCAATTACGTTAACTTTTTTACAGGCAGCATCTGACAGACCCTGACTGTAGCGCAGACAGGGTCTGTCTTTCCCATCCAATAAATAGATACAGATGCCGTCGGCCGATAAAAAATTTAACAGCTCCCTTACGGCCTGGTTGATTCGTGATTCCAAATCTGTCGGCGCATTCAACGCACTGTAAATGGAGCACATGGTGCTCAGTTCCCTGGTATGAAGCTCCCTTTCTTCCTCGGCTTTTTTATCTTCGGTTTTGTCCCACAGAGTTTCAATAGCCCCTACGATGGTGCCGTCATGTCCTTTTATCGGTGCGGCGGTAAACCAGCACCATTTCCCCCCTTCTCCCAGTCGGGGAAAAAACACTTCAGCCTCGTAGGCCTCTTCGATGAGTACGGACTTACGCCATTTCTCGCCGTATAATTTCTGAATTTCATCCTCGCTGATTTGATCCAGAATGACGTCGGCCATGGTGGGGCGTTCTTCGCCCCAGAAGGGTGTTGACTGCCGGGTGGTGCCGACCATTGTCTTTGCTTTGGCACCGGTGAACTTTTCCATGGCCGTATTCCAGTGGGTAAGGACATG
>JAFDDW010000503.1 GCA_019310665.1 Deltaproteobacteria bacterium | reverse complement strand
ACAAAATTTTAAGAGCTTAGTCCATACTATTTTTTTTACATCAGCCTCTGGGATGAAATTAAAAAGTCAAAAAAAGCATAAAAAAATGCGCAGCATAAAATAATTAATCCGCCGAACCTTCGATCTAACAACTTACTTCAGTTTTCAAAGAACAATTTGCAGCCCTAACCCGGACAAGCCGGAAAATGCCTAAAATGCACTAAAGTGCCTAAAATGCCTAAAATTATGGTGTCGCTTCGCTCCGTCTTTTGTATAAGTCGTAGACACTGGCAGTATGGGAGGCCAGAAATCAGAACAATGAAATGACAACTTAGCGTGAGTTTCTATTTTCATAAAATCGATAGAATACATTTACTTTAGGCATTTTAGGCAATTTAGGCATTTTAGGCATTTCTTGGGGCAACTTGATTGTTTCATAAAAAGATCTTGCCATATAATGCAAAAAAATAATTTCTAAGATACTAAATGTGTTATTTTTCAGGGCGGAGTAATTAACAGGGCGGAGTAATTAAAAGGATAAACTTGAACGATGTCAAAACTGCAAACCAACGAGAGATTACGAAACATTGCGATCATCGCCCACGTTGATCACGGCAAAACCACCCTGGTGGATGCCATGTTTCGGCAAAGCGGACTGATCAAGGATCATCAGGAGATTGACGAGCGTCTCATGGACACCATGGAACTGGAAAAAGAACGCGGTATCACCATAGCCGCCAAAAACTGTTCGGTGGTTTGGAAAGGCGTGCGGATCAACATCATCGATACGCCCGGGCATGCAGACTTCGGCGGTGAGGTTGAGCGGGCCCTGTCCATGGCCGACGGTGCAATTTTGCTGGTGGACGCCTCAGAAGGTCCGTTGCCCCAAACCCGGTTCGTTTTGAAAAAGGCCCTGGAATCCGGTCTCAAAATCATTGTGGTGATTAATAAAGTCGACCGGCGTGACGCCCGGCCGGAAGAAGTGCTGGATGAAATTTACGATCTTTTGATCGATATGGAGGCTACCGATGAACAGCTGGAATTTCCTCTGCTCTATGCCGTCGGCCGGGAGGGGATTGCCATGCAAGCCCCGGATGAAGCGGGAAGAGACCTCCACCTGCTTTTCGATTCGGTTCTTGAGATGATTCCCGGCCCTTCCTACGATCCCGGCGCACCGTTCCAGATGCTGGTGTCGGACCTGGGTTATTCAGACTACCTGGGCCGGTTGGCCGTCGGGAAAATTTTTAACGGGACGGCCCGCTCCAAAGACAGTCTGGTCTGCATGGGCGAAAACGGCGGCCATCTGCCGTTAAAAGTTTCGAAACTCCAGGTTTACGAGGGCATGCAATTAAAGGACGCCCCTGAAGTTCAGACCGGAGATATCGTGGTGCTGGCGGGTATTGAGGATGTCAAGATCGGCGATACCATCTGCAACCAGTTGAACCCTCAGGCCCTGCCCCGGATCAGGGTCGATGAACCGACGGTGTCCATGACCTTTTACTTCAACGACTCACCTTTGGGCGGCCGGGAGGGCAAGTACATCCAGTTCAGCCGCATTCGTGAGCGGCTGCTCAAAGAGACCCTCGTCAATGTTGCCATCGAGGTGGAGAGAACCGAAGAACAGGACAGCCTTCTGGTTATGGGCCGGGGCGAGTTCCAACTGGCCATTCTTATCGAGACCATGCGTCGGGAAGGCTTTGAATTCTGTGTCGGAAGACCTGAGGTTATCTACCGCTACGAAAACGGTGAAAAACTTGAGCCCATCGAACGGCTGATGGTCGACTGCGAAGAACGCTTTCTGGGCGTGGTGACGGAAAAACTGTCACTGCGCAAGGGCAAAATGATCAATCTGGTCAATAACGGTAAAGGCCGGGTGCGAATCGAGTTTTCGCTGCCCGCCCGGACCTTGATCGGCTACCGGGATGAGTTTCTCACCGATACCCGGGGGACCGGTATCATGCATTCGCTGTTTGACGGTTACGGGCAGTACCGGGGAGACTGCCCCAGCCGGTTTACCGGCTCCCTTGTGGCCGATCGTTCCGGCAATGCCGTCGCTTATGCCTTATTCAACCTGGAGCCCCGGGGACGGCTTTTCGTGGTGCCCGGGGCTCCGGTCTATGAAGGAATGATCATCGGCGAACACAACCGGGGGCAGGATCTCAATGTGAACCCCTGTAAAGAAAAAAAACTGACCAACATGCGGGCGTCCGGAAAAGACGATAACGTCATGCTATCACCCATCAAGCCGATTACCCTGGAGCAGACCATCAGCTTTATCCGTGATGACGAACTGGTGGAGGTAACGCCACGGTCCGTGCGTATGCGCAAGGCCGTTCTTTCCGCCCAGAAGAGATATTCCGGGCGCGGCGCCAAAACAAAGGGCAAAACAAATTAAAGCTCATAGCCTGGAGCTCAAAGCTCAATGCAACACGATAGAAGATAAGAAGGTGAGAAATTGAGAAGATAAGATCCGCTGATTTACGAATCTATCTTACCTTCTGCTTTTCTTATCTTCTAACCTTCTTTTGGTAATTTTCAGGGCGGATTAATTATACCTGAACTCAGGTTTCAATGGCACCGCCTCATGTAAAGCCGGGGCCGGCCGTACAGGTGTAGCAATGATCGGCGGTTGCGATCAGGCTGCCCTGTTTTGGGGGGGCATCCATCTCAGATACATGGATTTTGTGACCGCCCATGGGCAGTCCCCTGGCGAGGTTAAAGTCGCAATCATACAAATACCCTTCCCAGGAAACCGATACCAGAGACCGGCACATGAGCCCCTCCACGGCGCAGGGCTTAAAACTGGATGAGAGTTTCGCCATGTAGTTTTCAAAATTGTTCGATTTTATCAACCAGTCACGGAATCTGCCCAGCGGTACGTTGCCGAAGTTATAAAGATTATTAAACACCACCCCCCATCTGTTCTCCAAAACCTGATGAAACCGCTTTTCCGCCTTTTCCTGGGATGGCGGCAGATAGGCTCCGGTGGGATTGGATACCAGGTTGAGCACAAGGCCCGATTGGCGGTGACCATAGCCTATCTCATTCAGCTTTTTTAAAACCCTTACGCTTTCTTGAAAAATTCCC
>JAFDDW010000502.1 GCA_019310665.1 Deltaproteobacteria bacterium | reverse complement strand
CATTACCGAAAATATGGTGTTCAGGCGCTGGTTGCAATGGGGAAGAAGGGAGACGCGATTAAGTATGCCAAAGCCTCATGCGGGCTGAATGACAGTCAGATTGCGATAGATCTGGCATGTGAAAAAATTTTGCTGTCCTCCGGGTTATATGAGGAGGCTTACCAACTGTATGCCCTGATGGTGAACAGAGGCGGAACCAATCTGGCAACTTTCAGGAGTATTGTTAAAAAATACCCGATGAAAGATCCGCATGAAATCCTGGAAGACCTGATTGAATCAACGCCGGGCGAAGAAGGAAAATGGTTTGCCACGGCAAAATCTCTGGGCCTGTTACCTCTGGCGCTTAAGCTTGCTCACCGGAGTCCATGTGAACCAAAGACGCTGAACCGTGCTGCCGGGGATTACCTGGAAAAAAATCCAAAATTCGCCCTGGGTGTGGCCATCGCTTCACTGCATTGGCTATCCGAGGGATGGGGATATGAAATTACAGGCTCCGACGTATTTGCAGCCTATGACTATGCCATGAAAGCTGCCGAAAGCCTGGGTGTAACCGATCAGGTGAAAGCAGATATAGTAAAAATCGTGAGTGCGGATAAGTCTCCGGGAACGCTTGTTAAGAATATGCTCGATCGTCAACTATACTAAGAAAAATTAAGCGTACTTTCGTGAAAATCCGAGGTGAATAGTGAAAAAAAGAAAAAAATCAGATCCGTTGGTATGGGCATTTGGTATGGGCATTAGAAAGTGCTTTAGACCTTGGTGAGTTCGTATCCTACAACCGTTCCTGGGATTTTGTGCGAGATCTGGAAGATGTGAAGCATAAAATCGATGCCCTGGTGAAAGATGGGGAAGCCGAACGCGCTGTCAGTTTGTACAAACTATTTCTTTCGGGCTGTTACGAAAAGGCTGACGAAATTGACGATTCCGGCGGCAACCTGGGCATGTTCTTTGAAGACCTCTTTTGTGCCTGGATCGCCGCCCGGCAAAAAGCAAAATACAATCCCGCAGAAACCGTCCAAAATATTCTCAGATGGATGGACAATGACGATTATGGATTTTGCTTTGAAATTGAAAGAACCGTGGTTAAGGTGCTGAATAAAGAATCGGTGAAGTTGTTTGAGGCTGCAATCAAGTCTCGATTTGAGAAAGCCTTCTCTACGGTTCTACAAAAAAAAAGCAAGCGGGCTTCTGAATACCCTTGGGAAGTTCGAAAAAATTTATCTATATTGAAAGTTATTTACGTTGAATCAAAAAATACCAACGCTTATTTGGCTCTCTGTGAAAAGACGGGAACAACGCCCACGGACTGTGAAAAAATAGCCAACCTCTACAAGGTGAAACGCAAATACCAAGATGCGCTGAGTTGGGTTGAAAAAGGCCTGAAGCTGGAGAAAAAAGGCAACTGGGGTAATCAATCCAGTTTTGGATTAACAGGGCTAAAACAGGATCTATTAAACAAGCTTGGACGTCGGGAAGATGCACTTGATCTTGCGTGGGTCGAATTCAAAAAGTATCCTTCGAATTTTTCCTATGAAACGCTAATGAAATTAGTCAATAAAAAAGATGTAAAGCACTGGCATCAGAAAGCCCTTGGCAAAGCCCAAAATACAACTTTGTCCGGTTTCATCGATATTTGTGTAAAAACCAAAGAATGGGACAAGCTTTCTGATCATATTTCCTCTATTGATAACGAACAGCTTGAAAAGCTCAGCCATTTCGCTACCGAAAAAGCAGCCAAAGGCCTGGCAAAAAAGCATGGACTGGCAGCTGCGAAAATTTACAGTGCCATGGGCATGCGCATCATTATAAAGGGAAAAAGCAAATATTACCAATACGCTTTGGAACATTTCCGGCATGCCTGCAAACTCTATGAAAAAGCCGGTCGGGATCAGTTGTGGATCGACCTTGTTGATAGAGTGCGAGGGGATCATTCCCGCAAATACAGTTTTATCGGTTATTTCGAGGAAATAGTGGATAGACGTCCGCAGAAAAAACCTGAATCCTTTGAAACCAGAGCATTGAAGCGATGGAAAAAACAAACAACATATCCTGATTGATTTACACATGGAGAGAAAAAATGACGGAAAGGCATAAAAAATTCCTAATGCCGGAAGAAGCTGTGACTGAAATAGTGAAAGATCTTTCTTCAAGTGAGCCCGACCAGGTAAAATTGTTTGCAGACATCTATGTTCTTCTTGTAGGCGGAAAGACCTGGCCGGGTAGACATAAAGAGTCATCTGATTTCACTGATCAAATTGGTATCTGGTACCAAACCGATAGAAATCAAAAGAAGGTCTTTTATAATTGCCACCGATTCAGAGAACTGCTTGCCGGGGCATTTCTGAAAGCAAAGCCGAATACGGCAGATATTGCTAAAATATATAGCCGGGTGATGTGGGTAAATTCGTACCCCGGTACAGACGAACGCGGTAAAGACGGTATCTGGGTTGAAACTGAAATGGAGAAATTTAAATGTGTGCAATGCGGTAATTGCTGCCTGAATCTTAATGATGCAATTTGCACTACGGCCGATCCAGAGGATTTGATTCGCTGGGAAAAAGAAGGAAGACGGGATATTCTGGACTGGGTCAGCTTTCTATTGGAAGATGATCGAACACTTGCAGATCTTTGGATTAGCCCGAAAACTGGAGAGGAAGTTACCAGATGTCCGTGGTTACGAAAGCTTCCGAAAAAAGAACAGTACAAATGCCGAATTCACGACACGAAGCCGGCACATTGCAAAAATTATCCAAAATCAAAAAAGCATGCTTTAACAACCGGGTGTAAAGGTTTTTAATAAAAAAAATAGCCCTGGAGAGGGCCGACCAAGAAGAACAAGGCGATGCTCAAATTTATAGTTGTGCGTTGCAGCCAAGAAATGACTAAGGCCTGTCAGCGATGACAGGCCTTAATCTTGAAAAAACCTATCAATCCAACATGTTACTTATCTGCCTAATGGGCGTAATTTCGGTGAAATTAGGAATATCTCCCCGCAGGATAGAACCGACTTCAGCAATGCCTTTATCATAGCCGTCACGGGTTTCAAAATAGAGATGCCCGATGCAGATATACGGTGGCGGTTCATCCCCGCCACCCGATATTCCTTTATCGACACCGGTTTTGATGAGGCCAAAGGATTTCAGATGCTTCTGCACGAGCTGCATGTGGGTCGTTTGGTAATAATCGAGATCGAATTTGGCCCCTTCCTGATACGGATACATGACACTGATTTTGTACATGATCGACGCTCCTCCATATTATCTTAGTTTTCAATTTCGGAAAAAATGGTAACCAATCACTTGAATTTTGCACCTAATTTATCTTTTCTGGGGATCTGATAGCTTCCATCGAGGCGCTCGACCATTTCATCACATCGTATGTTGTTTTGAACAAATTCCCCGTGTTACCCTGCCACCGGCATGGCCAGCAACTCGACTAACTCCTGTTTGGTAAAGGTTTTAAGCAGGCCCGGATCATCTTCTTTGACCACGCTGTTCTGCAGTTTGCGCTTTCTATCGATCAGCGCAGCGATTTTCTCCTCCAGGGTGCCCTCGGTGACCAGTTTAAAAACCTGCACCCCGCGCCGTTGTCCAATGCGATGCACGCGGTCGGTAGCCTGGTCTTCTTTGGCGGCGTTCCACCAACGATCGTAATGGATGACTACCGAGGCAGCCACCAGATCGATTCCGGTGCCGCCGGCCCTCAGGCTGCCGACGTATACACGGCAGTCAGGCTCCTCGTTGAAACGCTCAATGATCGCCCCCCGGTTTCGGCTTTTGCCGGTCAGGCTGAC
>JAFDDW010000501.1 GCA_019310665.1 Deltaproteobacteria bacterium | reverse complement strand
AAAGAAGAACCGCTGCTTGAATCCGTCGGGCAGGGACATCGGGTCGCCTGCCATCGAAAACGCGACATAGAACAGCTCGTCAGGGATCGCTTCGGTCAAAATAGAGCTGGTAAAACGGCCTAGAAAATGATATCTGCTCTTTTTGCCGTTTACAGGTTTAAAGGCCAAATAGGTTTGGCTGGTTAGCCCGTTAAATCTGAAATCTCGCCACCAGTACGGGCCAACCGGCAGACGGGCCCAACGGGCAAACCCCTTTCCGGGTGAGCATATTTAGTCTTGCTTGTAGAAAAAATATAGTACTACTAATTACATATCAAAGAGGTAAAAACATGAAAGCTTTAATTATTTCGATGGTCATTGTTCTTGGAGTTGTGCTGACTGTGGGAGCGGCAGACCAACCGGTCGGTAATCCCAAGGTTGTGCTGGAAACTTCAAAGGGCCAGATCGTCATTGAACTGTATCTCCAAAAGGCACCTGAAACCGTGGTCAACTTCCTGGACTACGTTGATGCCAAATTTTATGACGGCACCATTTTCCACCGGGTGATTCCGAACTTTATGCTCCAGGGTGGCGGCTTTACGTCTGATATGAAGCGCAAGCCCGGTAAGGGGCCTATCAAAAACGAGGCCGACCGCGGCCTGAAAAACGACCGCGGCACCATTGCCATGGCCCGTACGGGCGATCCTCACAGCGCAACGGCGCAGTTTTTTATTAACAGCGCTAACAATGACTTTTTAGACCACAAGAACAAGACCCAACAGGGCTGGGGCTATGCTGCCTTTGGAAAGGTTATCGAGGGGATGAATGTTGTTGATACCATCTCCGCTGTCAAGACTACTAAACGAGGAAGCTATCGGGATGTGCCGGTTGAGCCGATTGTTATCACCACCGCCCGACGCCTCAAGTAAAAGTGGTTTTATAACCCCATCTAATGTCCGATAACTGCGTTGCAGACCGATTCAAAATGCTCACGTACTAACGTGTACGCTCCGCTTTTGAATCGGTCGGCGCCTTGTTCTCGAACATGATCTGGGGTTCTAAAACCACTTTGTAACCGTTCACAGGTTCAGGGTTGTCTTTCTTAATGGCAAGAACTAACGGTTCGGATTTGACGTGAACCCTGAACCTCTGGACCTTGAACCCCTGAACGGTTACTTATCTTTTATACAAACGCTTTAAATCTTCCCAGCCGTCGGTCAGGATGGCGTTGGGCACGTATCCGTGCACATAATCCCTGTAAGCCCGAACGTTGATTTGCTGATATAAGAGGATGCCGATGGCATCTTCATACCACAGGCCTTGGAGTTTGGCATAAATCTGCTTGCGTTTGGCCGGATCGATGGTTGCAATGCCCGCCTTGCAAAGCCGGTCAACTTCCGGATTCTCGTAAGCCATGAAACGGCCGTAGGTGCCCCGGGAATGCATGAAGGTGTATAGAAAGTTGTGGGGATCCGCATAATCGGCTGCCCAGCCGGTGATAAAAATCGGATACATAAAATTGCGGTACTGAATCAAATAATCCTTCCACTCGACATTGCGGATTTCAATGTGAAATTTAGGGTTGAGGGACATGATATTTTCAGCCAGCATCAGGGCGGCGGCTTCCCGCATCTCATTGCCGGTATTATGGGCAATGATCATTTTAAATCCCTTTTGCCAAATTTTTCCCCCCCGGGCTCTTTGCAGAAAAGCTTTCGATTTTTGGAGATCGAATTCATAGACCGGCGTTTTAATGCGGTACGGCAGGCCTTCAATGTTGGGGCTCGAGGGCATAATCACCAGGTTGTTGAATACATCTTCTTTATACGTTTGGCGGTCAAAGGCATGTAAGAAAGCTTTGCGGACATTGATGTCTGCAAAGAAATCGACCGGGATCCCATGGCCGTCGAGTTTGCCGCTTCCGATATTGGGATTGCCGGTAGGATCCACCTTCTGGCAGAACAAAGCCGCGGTAAGGGACAACTGCGGGGTTTTATAAAGCCTCAGCCCCTGCATGGCCTCCACTTCAGGGACATAGGGTATGTCTACTGTGACGCGATCGGCATCACCGTTTTGGAGCATGAGCTTGCGGGTACTCCATTCCTTGACATATTTAACTATAGCCGTCTTCAAAGCCGGCCGGGCACCCCAGTAGCCGTCATTACGTTCAAAGATAAATTGATTGGAAGGCTCCCAGTGCTTCAATTTAAAGGCACCGGTACCGTTGGTAATTTTTTGCAGGGGCTCATGGCCGGGTGCCGGATTGTTGTAACGGGCTGCCTGACCGATGTCGCCGTTCCAGCACCCTTTGGAAATCGCCCATTTCCGGTCTATAATTGATGAGGCTGAGTAGGCCAGAATGCCCATAAAAGGCGGAAACGGCCGCGGCAGATAAAAAGTCACGCGGTCACCCTTCACCACGACTGATTTATCGATGGCTTCAAAAATGCCGGCGATGATTTTGCCATCTTTGTCTCTAGTTGACCCGTGACCGGTCAAGGCCTCGAGCAACATCCACATGGGGCCGCCGTCCGGATCCACAATCATGTTGCGTTTAAAAGAATAGGCCACATCTTCGGGTGTGAGTTCTCTACCTTCGTGAAATTTAACTCCTTTGCGGATCGTAAACGTATAGGTTTTGCCATCCGGAGATATTCCACCGTTCTTCAGGGTTGGGACTTCGGTGGCCAGCAGCGCAACAAAACGATCGGTATAAGATCCGTCAAAAAATACCAGCGTTTCGTATATATTCCAAATTCGCTGGGATCCTGTGCTGTCATAGCACACCGCGGGGTCCAGGGTGCGGAGGGTACCGTAGGTTGCCAGAACAAATGTGTCCGGATTTTTGATGCCCGCATAGGCGTAAACAGAACCCGCCATAAATACTACGAGACAACTGAAGAGCAGATAAATCTTTTTCATGACACCATCCATTCAAGTTGCCCCAAGAAATTCCTAAAAACAGAATGCCTAAAATGCACTTTAGGCATTTTCCGGTTTATTCGGGTTAGATGTTAGATAAAATATTGAAACAGTTTCTATCTATACCATTTATATCTATCATTGGGAAGGTGTCGGATCGCTTGACACTTCTC
>JAFDDW010000500.1 GCA_019310665.1 Deltaproteobacteria bacterium | reverse complement strand
ACAACACATGCGCGCGGAACTGCGAAAGATCCAGCGCCGTACCGGAGTCACCTTTGTCTACATTACCCACGATCAGGGTGAAGCCCTGACCATGTCCGACCGGATCGGTGTGATGTCTGCCAGCGGCATATTGGAGCAGGTAGATACGGCTGATGTGTTATACAATCAACCCCAAACCGCCTTTGTGGCCGATTTTGTCGGTGACAACAACGCCTTCGCTGCCACCGTTAGTGAAGTTGTCAATGGTTATGCCGTGGTTGAAACCTCGTTTGGGTCCCTCAAGGGCATTAACCCCCAGCAGCTTAGTTCCGGGCAGTCGGCAATTGCTTTTATTCGGCCGGAAGCCATTTCGGTAGTAGAAGGATCATCGTCGTTGGAAAATATTGTAAAGTGCACCGTCGAAAACCTGAGTTTCGAGGGCCCTTTCGCCACTGTTTTTCTAAAAACCGGCGACGATCAATCTTTTATCATGCGGCAAAACAACGATGGATCGACGCCGTTTCTGGAAATTGGTTCCGAAATCGAGGTCGGTTTCGGTGCCGATAATACTCGTTTACTGGCATTTGGAGAGGTTGCTGATGCGTAAGCTCTGGCAAGACGCAATTCGAAATTTCGGTGGTATCGGCATTGTATTCATTTTGCTCACGGTGGGGTCCTGGCTCATTTTTATGATTTTGCTGCCGCAGTTGATAATGCTTGATTTTTCTTTTCGCCCGCTGCTGCCGTTGAGAAAAATTGGTGGACCCGAAGATGTCTATACCCTAAAAAATTACATTGTACTATTTACGACACCGCTCCACAGAGCAATTTTTATTAAGACAATTTGGTCCAGTATCATCGTCACCACTATTGCCCTGACCATTTGCTATCCCATTGCATTCTATCTGGCAAAGGTCGCACGGGGTGCCCGTTTTGGCTGGATACTGATGGGGTTAATCATTCCGTACTGGATCAATGAACTGTTGCGGATTTTTGCCTGGCAATTGATCCTGTCCGATTCCGGTATCTTGAATCAATTGTTGCTGTTCATCGGGTTTATTGCGGAGCCCTTAAACTTTCGTGCCGGTAACGGTGCCGTGATCATGGGGATGGCGTATGCCTACATTTTGTTCATGGTCTTTCCGCTGTACAACGCCATGGAGAGCCTCGACCGCAATCAGATCGATGCGGCCCGCGACCTTGGTTCTTCATGGCTGCGCATACATCGGCGTATCGTTATTCCTCACGCCAAACCCGGCATTGCCGTGGGCTGCATTATGGTCTTCATGCTGTCGGCCGGATCGATTGCCGCGCCCCAGCTGCTGGGGAGTCCCAGCAGTTTTTGGTTTACCCAGATCATTTATACGAATTTTGAAACTGCCAACTGGAACCAGGGCGCGGCTTACGCCATGGTTTTAGCGTTTTTGTGTCTTATATTCATATTTGGCATGTTAAGAATATTTAAAGTTGGGTTGAAAGAGCTTGCCTCATGAAGTTATCAAATGTTGTTTTAAAAGTTGTTACCGGCGGGTATTTAGTGCTGTTTTTTGTGTACTTGTTCCTGCCGCTGATTTTTATGTCGGTTGTCGCCTTTAATACCAGCGATATTCCCCAGGTGACCCCCTGGGAAGGGTTTACATTCAGGTGGTTTGGGGAATTATTTGGCGACAGCCAAATGTGGGATGGTGTGATCAACAGTTTCATTGTGGCTTTTTTTGTGGTTATCATATCCGTTCCCATCGGCCTTGGCGCCTCATTACTGCTGACAAGATTGCAGTTCAAAGCTCGTGAGGGCTTTTATGCAATACTTGTTTCCCCGCTTCTTATGCCGGGTATCATTCTCGGTATTTCCACCTTTCTATTCTGGGATCAGACCTTTCAAATATCGGGTGGTCTGTGGACCGCCATTATGGGGCAGTCGACGTTTATCAGCGGCTATTGTATGTTGTTGATAATGGCCAGGGCGCAGCGCTTTGATAAAACCCAGGAAGATGCTGCGTTTGATCTGGGGGCAACCCATCGGCAGGTCTTCTGGAAAATAACGCTGCCGTTTCTCAAACCGGCCTTATTCTCGGCCGCCGGCCTGGCATTTATGCAGTCGTTTGAAAACTATAATACCACCTTGTTTGCCATTGGATTTGAGCAGACGTTGCCGATTTACATCGGCACCAAACTGCGTTCTTTTATCAGCCCCGCCATGAATGCGCTGGCGTGTATCTTCATTGGATTGACCCTTACGGGTGCTACTGTATATGAAATCGTGCGCCGGCGCGAACGTGGCAAAAAATAGCGCAGCATCCTTTAATTCAGACCTCGTTGAATAGTTTACTGGTTGAATGGTTGATTAGGTAAATTATAGTCATAATTTCAGAATGTTACGATTGTTGAAACCTGAAGTGCCCAATTATTTTGCAAATATGGGATAAATCCATAGTTACAACCACTTAACCAATCAACGATATCTGTAATTGACGATTTACTATTTTACTATGAGGCGTATCATGCGCAATGATCGGAAGCCGGTTACCCGGATACTGCGAGTGGGAGCGATCGTTTTTCTTTGCCTTTTTTTTGTCGGTGGAGTTGTGCAGGCTAAAAGCCCCATCATCATCTTCTTTGCCGACAATCATTGGGACAGCATCCTGATCCACAACCGTGTCGTTGCATATATCGTCAGTCGGGGCATGGGATATCAAACCGATTTTGTAAGTGGACAGACAACGAAGCTTTACCTTGGACTCCAAAAGGGACATGTGGACATATACATGGAATCCTGGACCGAAAACTTTCAACAGGCCTATGATAAAGCCCTTGGCAGCGGGAACGTCCTGGACCTTGGCCCCAATTTCGCAGACAGCTGGCAGGGGTGGATGGTACCGACTTACATCACCCGGGGCGACCCCATGCGGGGCATCGATCCCGTGGCCTCGGACCTGAAATCCGTGACGAATATTGCCAAATACTGGAAGCTTTTCAAAGACCCCGATGACCCCGGCAAGGGGCGGTTCTATAACTCCCTGAACGGCCTGGATACTACCCGCATCAATGAAAAGAAATTAGCGGCTTACGGGCTGAATAAACACTTCAACCCATTTAT
>JAFDDW010000499.1 GCA_019310665.1 Deltaproteobacteria bacterium | reverse complement strand
CTCAACATACCGGATCAAACGCCGGATGTTAAATCCGTTAATCCCGGTGATGGGGCAGGCCGAACTGCAGCGCCCGCACTGTTCACAGTATCTGAACATTTCGATAGCGTTAAATCTCGCAGCGAATTGTAAATTTTCGCCCATATTCATCGCCTCACAGCAAAGTTAGGTAAAAACATCAAATTTAAAATCCGAATATCGGATCTCGAAATTCGAAACAAATCCTAATATCAAATGACAAAAATTCAAAAATGTTTTGAAATTCGAATTTAAAAATTTTGAATTTGTTTCGTGTTTCGAATTTCGTATTTCGAATTTACGACCTCAAAATGGCTACCTTATTATTTTATTCTAGACCTAAATCTTTAACCATTGTTCGCATGCAATTCGCGAATTTGGGTCCATCGGCGGCCGAACACCAGAGATTCCAGAGCTTTTCAGGATCAAATCCGGCTTTGGCTATTTTGCGTTTGGTTCGGTTCACCCGCTTCTCGGCCGCATAGTTACCCGTGATGTAATGGCAGGTTGGAAATTCACAACCGGCCACCAGCACCCCGGCAGCACCCAGCTCAAAGGGCCGCTGCATCATTTTCATGGAAACCCTGGCCGAGCACATTACCCGGATCAACCGAGCATTGGACGGGTACTGCAGCCGGCTGACACCGGCCATATCCACCCCGCCCAGCGCACACCAGTGGCAGACAAAAGCGATAATTTTTTTCTCAGCATCTTCTTCCAGGGCGGCCTCCACCTGGGCAAAGACCTGGTCGTCCGAGTAATGCACGATGCCGATGCACTCCTGGGGGCAATCGGCCGCACACAGGCCGCAGCCTTTGCAAAGAGCCTTGACCACTTCGGGATTCTTTTCTTCATCCACGATGATGGCACTGTACGGACAGCGCTGGGAGCACAAACCGCATTGATTGCAATCCGCCAGATCGATGTCGGCCACAATACCTTCGGCCTCAATATATCCATTCTTCATGGGTATGGAGACCCTCATGGCTGCTCCGATACCTTCTTCACTGCTTTCCTTAAAGGTCATGGGGGCTTTGGCACAGCCGGCCAGCGACACGCCGTCGGTGGCAAATTCCAGCGGACCCAGTTTGACATGGGATTCCTGGAAAAATCCGTCCGGGTTGGTGGATACTTTCAGATGCCCTTTTGTCTGCTCAACGGTGTCATTTCCCTTGAAGGCCGTGGTTAATACCAGAAGATCGGCCGGTATTTCAAATTCCCGGCCCACCAGAAAATCATAGACTTTTACGATCAGCTGCCCGTTTTGGTTAACCACCTCGGGATAGCGATCGTCCGGGAAGCGTAAAAATTTTACGCCCAGCCCTTTGGCGGTTTGCTGAGCGTGGCCCTCTTCTTTGATCAGGCTCATATCCCGGTAAAGCATGTGTACGCTGGCATCTTTATTCAGATACTTCAGCGCAACGGCGTTTTTAACGGAGGTGTGGCAGCCGATATTGCAGCAGCCGCGGGTTTCATTTTTGGAGTTGACACAGCTGATCATGACAACATTTTTAACATCGCCGACCTGTTTATCACGCAGCCTCCTGTCCAGCTGCAGCTGGGTGATTACCCGGGGATCATTGCCGTATTCGAACTGACCCTCGGGCTCGAGTTCCTGCATCCCGGTGGCCACGATAACGGTGGATATATCAAGATCTTCGGTGGAATCGTTCCCGTTTTTTTTCAACGAAACTTTATAGTTTCCGATATATCCTTTAACCGTTTCAATCTGGGTGTCGGTATAAACTTTTATGTTGGGATTGGCCCGCACCAGGTCCGCCTTGGCCTGAACGACTTTGGCCGCCGGAGTTTTATGATTGTCGTGGGAAATAAAGCAAAGCTCATTTAAAATACCGCCCAGGCGGGGTTCTTTCTCCACGATAATGGTATTGAATCCCTGATCGGCAACACTCAGGGCCGCGTTCATGCCGGCCATGCCGCCGCCGATAATCAGGCAATCGGTTTTTACCGGCAGCCTGATCTCCTGCCCCTCTTCTAAAAGGGCCGCTTTGGCCACACCCATTTTAATCAAATCTTTGGCTTTCTCCGTGGCAATCTCGGGTTCCTTCATATGAACCCAGGACACCTGTTCACGGATACTCACAAATTCCAGCAGATAGGGGTTGACCCCGGCTTCTTTGGCAGTGCGCTTAAAAAGCGGCTCATGGGTCCTGGGTGTGCAGGCCGAGATCACCACCCGATTTAGCCTCTGCTCCTGAATGGATTCCTTCATGCGGACCAGGTAGTCAACCGAGCATGACCACCGGCCTTCATCTGCAAAGACGACATGGTCCAACCCCTTGGCATACTCAACCAGCTGGGGTACGTCCACCACCCCCGCAATATTGGTTCCGCAATCGCAGACAAAGACACCGATTCGGATTTCTTCACTCATAAAATCACCTAAAGACTTCCAGGTCTATCGGAATTATTTTATTCCAATTCAATTCACATTTTGTATCAAATCCGAATATCGAATATCGAATATCGAAATCCGAAACAAATTCGAATGACAAAAGCTTTTAAATTCAAAACACTGTTAAAAAAGTTCTGGCATTAAAAGTCAGGATAAGCTTCTCCATCAGCCTAGTTTAGAACATTTGAGAATTCGAATTTTGGATTTGTTTCGCATTTCGTGCTTCGTATTTCGAATTTAAAACTATTTTGAAAGAACTGCTTTCATACTGGCGGCCGTCGCCTGGACGACTGACTCCGCTATATCAATCGGTCCCGTCGCCCCCCCACACAGGTAGATGCCTTCCACCTTTGTCTCCAGTGGTGACAGCAGCGGATCTTTTTCCTTAAAATACCCCAGCTCATCCAGTTCGAGCTTGAGCGCTTTGGCCAGTCGCCTGTTGCGATCATTGGGAATGACGCCGGTGGCCAGCACCAGAAGCTCGACTTCATGTTTGTGCAGCTCACCGGTTTCCAGATCTTCGGTATCACAAGGTCAGGTTTTTGGTTGCCGGATCTTCGGTCACCTCATAGGGCCTGCCCCTCACGTAGCAAACACCGTTTTCATTGGCTTTGCGGTAAAAGTCCCAGAAGCCTTTACCGTAAGCTTTCAGATCGTTATAAAAAATGGTGGTTTCCACCGAGGCATCATGTTCTTTGGTAATTATGGTTTGCTTGGCGGAAATCATACAGCAGATCTTGGAGCAGTAAGGTGTGCCTTTCCCTTGCGCCAGGCCACGGCCGGCGCATTGGATCCAGGCAATTTTTTTGACATGCTTTTTATCAGAAGGCCTGATGATTTCTCCGATCGTTGGTCCCCCGGCATTCATGAGTCTCTCAAACTGGGTGTTGGTGATGACGTTGTCATAGACATCGTATCCGAGCAAATCGCCGGCCGGCGGCGCATCTTTAATACCGGTGGCCACCACAATGCTTTTAACCTCCAGGTTCAGGTTCTTGTTCGACTGCCAGAGCATAATGGCGTTCTTGCCTTCCTTTTCGCAGGCCTTTACACACAGGGCAATGGGACATTCGCGGCACTGGCTGCAGTCAACGGCACAATCGCCGATGCAGGCCCCGGCTTCGCGCATCTCACCGAAACGGCAACTGGGGTCGACCTTGACCACATTGGGAACCGCCTGGGGAAACGCCAAAGATACCAGTTTGCGCATGCCGCCTATCTTACCGTCCATTTCATCGGGAACACTCACCGGGCAGGCTTCCACGCATGCCCCGCATCCGGTGCATTTCTCCTCGTCAACATACATGGCTTTTTTGGCCAGTTTCACCTTAAAGGAGCCATTGGCTTTTTTGACCTTGCGGACTTCAGTGTTGGTAAGGATTTCAATGTTTTCATGGTTGTCGACCTCAAACATCTGGGGGGCCTGGATGCAGATCGAACAATCATTGGTGGGAAAGGTCTTGTCCAATCTGGCCATCATCCCGCCGATACTGGCGGTATCGTCGATCAAATAGACTTTGGTCCCATATTTGGCAGCATTCATGGCACAATTGATTCCGGCAATTCCGCCACCAATGACTAATATAGCGTCACTCATAATGTCACCTTAAAGCATAAGCTTCGATCTTTAATGGTGTGTATAGATGATGGAGTATTGGAGAAATGATAAAAAGTTGCGTGTTGCGGGTTGCGCGGTGCGGGTTTTAATAAAGGAATTCTATCGATTTAAACTCGTAACTCGTAACACGTACCCCGAACCCCGTAACACGCAACCCGCAACCCGTAACTCGCAACACGCAACACGCAACCCGTAACTCGCAACCCGTACCCCGTAACACGTAACTCGCAACCCGTACCCCGCAACCCGTAACTCGCAACGCGCATTAAATCTCTGTGATTATAATAGCTTTCGATTTGCATACGGCCGTGCAAGTCAGGCATCCCAGGCAATTTTGCGGTCTAACGGGGATGGCTTTATGCGGCATTTCGAAAACATCCGTGGGACACATTAAAATACACTCCTCGCAGGAATCGCAGCGGTCCGCATCCACGTAGACCAGATATACTTCATAATCTCTTAGGACTTTACCCATTAGTCCTCCATTTTTATCGCTTTAAGGGGGGCACGGTGGCCGACCCAACTTCATTTTCTTGTTGCAATTGAAAAATCCGAAATTCGAATCTCGCCTGATTTTATAGAATTGGTCGAAACAAATCCTAATATCAAATGACAAAAATCCAAAACAGCGAAGTATTTTAATTAAAATGCAATGCCGGGGATATACTTACGCTATGCTCTTTGCGCCATGCTCTATGCTGAATCGATAAAGCACTTCCATCATAAGCAGCAATTTCGAGAGTGACCTACCTGAACTTGGCAATTGCTCGTTCAAACCCCGGCATGGCGTTCTTGATCGTGCTGTCATCCACGCAAAATGCAATGCGGAAGTAGCCGGGTCCGTTAAAGCCGGTACCGGGAACCACCAGGATGCGTTCTTCTTTCAGGGCATCCACAAATTCAACATCGTCCGGAATCGGCGAACGGGGAAACAAATAAAAGGTCCCGGGCGGTTTTATAAATTCGTATCCGAATCCGGCCAACCCCTCACACAGCATTTCACGTTTGCGGCCATATTCGGAAATATCAACGCTCATCCCCTGCATGCAGGCAACCACGCGCTGCATCAAAGCCGGCGCATTGACATAGCCTAAAATTCTATTGGTCACCGCCATGGCAGCCAGAAGATCGTTCTTATAGGTTGCGGCCGGATTTACCGCAACAAACCCGATACGCTCGCCGGGGATGGAAATATCCTTGGAATAGGAAGTGCCGATAATGCTTTCCTTATAGGAAGTAAAAATGCTGGGGACTTCAACGTCATCGTAGACGATTTTGCGATAGGGTTCATCGGAGACTAAATAAATGGTCCGGTTATACTCCCGGCATTTTTTCTCCAGAATCTCCCCCAAGGCTTTAAGGCTCGCTTCCGAATAAATCTGCCCGGTGGGGTTGTTGGGGGAATTTATCAGAAAGACTTTGGTCTTTTCCGATATTGCCGCCGTTATCGCTTCCAGATCCAGCTCGAAACCCGGTGTTGTCGGCACCGTTTTCAGGACGCCGCCGTGATTGTCGGCATAAAACTTGTACTCGACGAAACAGGGTATCGGCGTCAGGACTTCATCCCCCGGGTCAAGGATGGCTTTGAAAGCCACGTTCAGAGCCCCGGCAGCGCCGCAGGTCATCAGGATCTCTTTGTCGGTGACCGGGGCTTGCTGCTCTTCAGCCAGATATTCTGCCACCGAACCGCAAACCATCGGGTATCCGGTATTGGGCATGTAGCAGTGGTCGCCAAGCCCGCAGGTGCTCACCGTTTCCCGCAGAATCTCATTAAACTTTTCCGGTGGCGGCACGTTCGGATTTCCCAGACTGAAGTCACAAACATTTTCGGGCCCGTACTCTTTTTTCAACCGGGCCCCTTCCTCGAACATCTTACGAATAAATGAAGACCCGGCGATAATGTTTTCAATCTTTTTTGAAATAGTCATAGCAGTACCTTTGATTGTTGGCAGCGAATTTTGTTTA